>NZ_JBNFOF010000301.1:0-2241 GCF_057364645.1 Janibacter sp. CFPM2_SD2 | reverse complement strand
CGGGCCCGACCTGCCGAGCCGCTCGCGCCGATCGGGCTCGTCGTCCTCGCGCTGCTCGTCGAGCGCTCGCGCGCGCCCTCGGGCGCGACCCCGACAGCCCCCGCGGTCTGGCCAAGGTCACCCGCACCGACACACACTGATCCCCACCCACCCCACGAGAGGAACCCCCATGGCCAGCAAGGCAGAGCAGATCCTCGCCGCCCTCGGCGGCGCGGACAACGTCGTCGAGATCGAGCCGTGCATCACCCGGCTGCGGACCGAGGTCAACGACGGCTCGAAGGTCGACCAGGCCGCGCTCAAGGCCGCCGGCGCGCACGGCGTCATGGCCCAGGGCACGGTCGTGCAGGTCGTCGTCGGTCCCGAGGCCGACACCCTGGCCGAGGACATCGAGGACCTGATGTGAGCGAGGTGCTCGCCCCCAGCGCCGGTGCCGTCCTGCCGATGACGGCGTGCGTCGACGAGGTCTTCGCCCAGCAGCTCGTCGGGCCCGGGCTCGTGCTCGACCCGCCCGACGGCGAGACGACGGTCGTCGCCCCGATCGCCGGCACGGTCATGAAGGTCCACCCCCACGCCTTCGTCGTCGTGGGGGAGGGGGCCGGCGTGCTCGTCCACCTCGGGATCAACACCGTCAAGCTCGAGGGCGCCGGCTTCGCCGTCCACGTCGAGCAGGGCGCGACCGTCGCCGCCGGCGACCCGATGATCACGTGGGATCCCGCCGCGCTGCCGGGCGAGGTTGCGGGGCAAGCGATCTCGCGCCAAGTGCCCGTCGTCGTCCTCGACGTGCCGGCCGACTCCCTCGATCTGTCCGCCGCGCCGACCGAGGTCGTCACGGGCGACCTGCTCTTCCGTCTCGCCTGAGCCCCGTCCCGCCGGCCGGGTGGCCCGGCGAGCGGGCGTGCGCTGCGCCCAACACAAACACATGTGACTATCCCTTTACTTGTGTTGTTTCGTCTTCTACGGTGGGTCGTGTTCACCACCGGCACCGGCGCCTGGGGCGCCCGGCAGGACGAGGGAGTCCACTCGATGTACGCACCCGAGCGGCAGCAGCGCATCCTCGAGATCGCGCGCACGCACGGCCGGGTCGAGGTCGTCGCCCTCGCCGACGAGCTGTCGGTGACGACCGAGACCATCCGACGTGACCTCACCGCCCTCGAGCGCCGCGGCGGCCTGCGTCGGGTGCACGGCGGCGCGCTGCCGGTCGAGCGCCTCGAGGTCGAGCCGCCGCTGGCCACCCGCTCCGGTCGCACTCTCAGGTCAAGCGCCGCATCGCCGCCCGCGCCCTCGATGAGCTCCCCGTGGAGGGGACCGTGCTCGTCGACGGCGGGTCGACGACCCTCGCGCTCGCACAGCTGCTCCCGGACCGCCCCGGCCTGACCGTCGTCACGAGCTCCGTCGACGTCGCCGTCCTCCTCCGGCCGCACGAGCACACCGAGCTCTACGTGCTCGGCGGCCGGGTGCGCGGTCGCACCGGGACGACGGTCGGCACCTGGCTGACCTCTGCCCTCGCCGACGTGTGCGTCGACGTCGCCTTCGTCGGCACCAACGGCTACTCGAGCGCCCGCGGCATGACGACGCCCGACCAGTCCGAGGCCGATGCCAAGCGGGCCATGGTCGCCGCTGCCCGGCTCGTCGTCGTCGTCGCCGACTCCTCGAAGGCGGGCGACGACCACTTCCACCGCTTCGCCGACACGGCGACGATCGACCTGCTCGTCACCGACGACGGGCTCGACGACGAGACCGCCGCCGAGCTCGGCGCCGAGGGCATGGCGGTCGCACGCGCATGATCATCACGCTCACCCCCAACCCGAGCATCGACCGCACCGTCGACCTGGCCGCGCTGCGGCGCGGCCAGGTCAACCGCGCCACCGCCAGCCGGATCGACCCCGGCGGCAAGGGGGTCAACGTCTCCCGGGCCCTGACGGCACAGGGCTCGCCGACCCTGGCCGTGCTCCCCGAGGGCGGGCCCGAGGGCAACCTCATGGCAGAGCTCCTCGACGCCGCCGGCGTGCGCCGCCGTGGGGTCCCGGTGGCCGGTTCGGTGCGGCTCAACGTCACCGCGGTCGAGCCCGACGGCACGACGACCAAGCTCAACGAGCCCGGCCCGACCCTGGACAAAGGTGAGGTCCGTGCCCTCCTCGAGGCCGTCGCCGACGCCGTCCGGTCGGCGGGAGGCGAGCCGGTGTGGGTCGTCGGGGTGCGGTGCGCTCGCCGCCGGCGCGCGGCCGACCTGCTCGCCGGTCT
>NZ_JBNFOF010000300.1:0-2277 GCF_057364645.1 Janibacter sp. CFPM2_SD2 | reverse complement strand
CCTGCGCACCGGAGAGGCGGTCCGCACGCCGCGGCGCCCCGGTTGAGCGCCGGCCGGAGCGTCACCTCACGACGCACGACACCGAAGGGGGCCACACCGGATCGTCCGGTGCGGCCCCCTTCGTCAGTGGCGGGGCGGGGCGTGACGCCCGGTCACTTCGCCGTGGCGGCTGCCTTGGCGAGGTCGGGGGTGACCTCCTCGACGGCGAGCGCGATCGACTCGGGCGTGCCGGCCGCGAGAGCGACGTTGACCTCGTCCTTCTCGTCGAGGACCAGGGCCCGGTCCTCCTTGACGACGGACAGGGAGTTGATCTTGGCGTCGGACTCGAGGTCCTTCAGCGGCAGGGCGATCGTCGACAGCACGGCGACGTCGGCGTCGAAGGCCCCCACCTGCTCGGCCGCGACCGCGGCGAAGAAGCCACCGCTCGGGGTGAGCTTGCTGAGCGCGGGGTTCTCGACGAAGCCGAGCTCGCCGAAGACGTCGAAGCGCGCGTCGCCCTCGACGTAGCCGCCGTAGGCCTCACCGAACTTCACGCCGTAGGCGAAGGTCTTGTCCTTGAACTCCGGGTGCTCGGCCGCGGCGTCCTTGATGACCTCGTCGGTCTCGGCGACGGACTCCTTGGCCTCCTCGTCCTTGCCCAGGGCCTTGCCGATGATCTCGGTCTGGGTGCGCCAGTCGACCGCGAAGTCGGGCGCGTCCTTCGGGGCCGAGGCCACGGGCGCGATCTTCGAGAGGCGGTCGAAGACCTTGTCGTCGCCCGCCGCGCGGACGTTGAGGATGAGGTCGGGCTCGAGCAGCTCGATCTGCTCGTAGTTGTAGGTCGTGCCGGAGTTCTTGATGACCTCGATGTCGGCGTCCTCGACGTCGTCCTGGGCCCACTCGCCGACGCCCTTGTTGTCCGCGCCGTGGCCCTGCCAGTCGTAGATCGCCGTCGGGGTGACCCCGAGCGAGGCGGCGATCTCGCCGTCGGACCAGCCGAGGGCGACGACCTTGAGCTCGTCGCCGGCCTGGGTCACGTCGGTCTCGGGTCCGCGCTCGACGGTGCCGACGACCCTGCCGCCGTCACCGCTCTCCGCGGAGTCGTCGGACGAGCCGCACGCGGCGAGCGCGGTCAGGGCGAGCACGAGGGTCGGGGTGACGACGAGTCGTCGCAGGGGTGCCATGGGAGGGGTCCTTCCGAAGGGGGTGGGGTCAGGGGTGGGACGGGTCGTGGGCGATGGCGGTGTCGCCGGGCAGGTCGGCCGCCGAGACAGCCCGCTGGCCAGGGGGATGACCATGGGTGTGCGGGTCTCCGGGTCGTCGATCACGCGGGCCCGCACACCGAAGACGCGGTGGACGACCTCCTCGGTGACGACCTCGCTCGGGGTCCCTTGCGCCGCAACGGCACCCGACGACATCGCGACGAGGTGCGATGCATAGCGGGCGGCCTGGTTGAGGTCGTGGAGGACGGCGACGAGGGTGCGTCCCTGTCGGTGCAGGCGGGTGCACAGCTCGAGCACCTCGAGCTGGTGCGCCAGGTCGAGATAGGTCGTCGGCTCGTCGAGCAGCAGGATCGGTGTCTCCTGGGCGAGCGCCATGGCGATCCAGACCCGCTGCCGCTGCCCGCCCGAGAGGGCTTCGACGGGTCGGGTGGACAGCTCGAGCAGCTGGGTGGCCGCGAGCGCCTCGCGCACGGCGCGCTCGTCCTTGTCGCTCCACTGCCGGAAGAGCCGCTGGTAGGGGAAGCGCCCCCGCGCGACGAGGTCGACGACGGTGATCCCCTCGGGCGCGATCGACTCCTGCGGCAGCAGGCCGAGCTCCCTCGCGAACTCCTTGCCGCCCATCTCCCGCACGTCGTGGCCGTCGAGGAGCACCGCCCCGTGCGTCGGTCGCAGCAGGCGGGACAGGGCGCGCAGCAGGGTGGACTTGCCACTGGCATTGGGGCCGACGATGACGGTGAAGGAGCCGTCGGGGATCTCGACGGACAGGTCCTCGATGATCACCCGGTCGTCGTAGCCGACCCGCAGGTCGGCAGCGTGCAGGCGGGAGGGGCTCATGTCGTGGCCTTCCGGGACTGGTGCAGGAGCAGACCGAGCAGGTAGACGCCGCCGAGCGCGGTCGTGATGACCCCCACGGGGAGCTGGACGGGCGCCAGCAGAGTGCGTGCCACCGCATCGCAGACGACGAGCAGCGCGAGGCCCCCGACGGCCGCGGTCGTCGTCAGCGGGGATGCCCGGGCTGCGGGGCGAGCCGCGCGGCGACCTGCGGGGGCGATGAGCGCGACGAAGGCGACGGCCC
>NZ_JBNFOF010000299.1:0-2277 GCF_057364645.1 Janibacter sp. CFPM2_SD2 | reverse complement strand
GGGGGTCAAGGCGGGGCGCTCTCGTGCGCGTCGCGGCCCAGGTGCTCGGCGGCGGCGGTGGCGGCAAGGACGACCTCGCCCAGGGTGGCGGCCAGGACGCCACGAAGGTCGAGGACGCCCTGGCGGCCATCGAGCGGGAGCTCGGTGTCTGACGCCGGGACGACCGTGCCGGAGCCCCGTCGAGGGGTCCGGCTCGGCATCGACGTGGGCGAGGCCAGGGTGGGGGTCGCGATGAGCGACCCCCACGGCCTGCTCGCGACGCCCGTGGAGACGGTGGCGCGTGATCTCCAGCACGGCCGTGACGTCGATCGGGTCGTCGAGATCGCCACCGAGGTCGAGGCGATGGAGGTCGTCGTCGGTCTCCCGCGCTCCCTCGACGGCTCCGAGGGCCCGGCCGCGGCGAAGGCGCGTTCGTGGGCCAAGAGCCTGGGTCTGGCCCTGCGCGAGGCGCCGATCGGGAACACGCCGATCCGCCTCGTGGACGAAAGGCTCACGACAGTGGATGCTCATCGGGGCCTGCGGGACAGCGGTGTGGCCGGTCGTCGCCATCGGGACGTGGTCGACCAGGCGGCCGCGGTGCTGATCCTGCAGACTGCGCTGGACACGGAGCGCGCAACCGGTAGACCCCCAGGGGAACGGGTAGGTCGGCCGCGCCGACGCACACCGCGGAAGGGCAACGACGCATGAACCAGCTCGACGACGACATCTTCGACGACGGGCCGCACGATCGCTCGCACACGCGCCGTCAGCGGCGGGCCACGGAGGCGCGCACCACGCGGCGCGGCGGAGCCGGCTGCCTGGCCATGCTCCTCGCGGCTGCGGTCGTCGTGGTCGCCATCGTCTTCGCCTTCGGCTCCCTGCGGTCGTTGATCCCCGGCGGGTCCGGCTCGAAGGACTTCGAGGGACCGGGACACGGCAAGGTCGAGGTCGAGGTCGCCTCGGGTCAGTCCGGCTCCGAGATCGGCGAGACCCTCGTCGAGGCGGGCGTCATCAAGTCGACGAGCAGCTTCACCGAGGTCGCGGCCGCCCAGCCGGACAAGGCCTCCTCGATCCAGCCGGGCACCTACGCGATGCTCAAGGAGATGCCGGCGGCCGACGCCTTCGACCGGCTCATCGACCCCAAGAACCGCGTCGCCAAGGGCATCACGATCCCCGAGGGCCTGTGGCGCTCGGAGATCTACAAGCGCCTGTCGGAGGGCACCGGCGTGCCGGTGTCGCAGTACGAGAAGGCCGAGAAGTCGGCGCAGCTGAAGCTGCCCGAGCAGGCCGGTGGCGACCTCGAGGGCTGGCTCTTCCCGTCGACCTACGAGTTCGACAAGGACACGAGCGCCGTCGCCCAGCTCAACGCGATGATCACCATGACGACCGACGAGCTGAAGAAGGCCAAGGTCCCGCAGGACACGTGGGAGCGCACCCTCACCGTCGCCTCGATCGTCGAGGGCGAGTCCGGCGCGGCCGACCGGGGCAAGGTCGCCCGGGTCATCGAGAACCGCCTGGCCGACGTCAACGGCCCGACCGTGGGGATGCTCAACATGGACAGCACCGTCCACTACGTCTTCCAGGAGCGTGGCAAGGCGGGCACGACCGACGAGATGCGCAACTCGGACAGCCCCTACAACACCTACAAGCACACGGGACTGCCCCCGGGGCCGATCAACAACCCCGGCGCCGAGGCGATCGAGGCGGCCGGCAACCCGGACGAGGGCGACTGGCTCTTCTTCGTCACCGTCGACCCGGACTCGGGCGAGACGAAGTTCGCCACGACCCAGCGCGAGCACGACAACAACGTCAAGGAGTTCGAGCAGTGGTGCGCGGACAACCAGGACCGGTGCTGACGAGCGAGACGACCCGGCACGCGGGCGTCCTCGGCAGCCCGATCCGGCACTCCCTCTCGCCGACCCTCCACACGGCCGGCTACGAGGCGGCCGGCCTCGCCGACTGGGACTACACGCCCCACGAGGTCGACGAAGGGGGCCTGGCCCCCTTCGTCGCCGGCCTCGACGTCATGTGGCGCGGCCTGAGCCTGACGATGCCGCTCAAGGTCGCGGCCTTCGACGTGGCCGACGAGGTGAGCGAGCTGGCCCGCAGGGCCGGGGCGATCAACACCCTCGTGCGCACCGACGCCGGCTGGATCGCGGACAACACAGACGTCTACGGGATCCGGGCCGCGCTGCGCGAGGCGGGGGTGACCGCGCCCGCGAGGACCCTCGTGCTCGGCTCCGGCGCGACGGCTCGCTCGGCGGCGCTCGCGATGCACGAGCTCGACGCCGAGCAGGT
>NZ_JBNFOF010000298.1:0-2286 GCF_057364645.1 Janibacter sp. CFPM2_SD2 | reverse complement strand
CGAGGCGGAAGGGGCTCGGACGAGCGCTCCGGGGTCGAGGCTTCGTGGGGCAGGCACGGGCACCGCGGGCGCGGACGGGACCGACGCAGCGGGCGCAGGCGGGACCGACGCAGCAGGTGCAGCCACCGCAGCAGCAGGCGCTGCAGGCGACGGCGCGGAGGGAGCACCCGCGCTCGTGTGCCCACCCGACGCATCCACCGCGGGACCGCCACCGGTCGCACTCCCCCGACCTCGAGACGACGCTCGATGCGGTCCAGGCGAGCGCCGTAGCCCGACTCGCCGGCCGCGGCGGGCAGCAGCACGCGCGCGGCGATGATCTCGAGCTGCACGCGGGGCGAGGTGGCCCCCGTCATCTCGGTGAGGCCGGCGTTGATGATGTCGGCGGCACGCGATAGGGACGCGGGACCGAAGACCGACGCCTGCTGGCGCATCCGGTCGATCTGGTCACCCGGCAGACCACGCAGGATCGCCGCCGCGCCGTCGGGCGCCGCGGACACGACGATGAGGTCGCGGAACCGCTCGAGCAGGTCCTCGACGAAGCGCCGCGGGTCGAGGCCCGTCTCGATGACCGAGTCGATGACCTTGAAGACGCCACCGGCGTCCCCCGCGCCGAAGGCGGTCACGGCGCTGTCGAGCAGCTCGCCGTCGGTGAAGCCGAGCAGCGCGGCGGCCCGCTCGTAGGTCAGCCCTCGGTCGTCACTGCCGGCGATGAGCTGGTCGAGCACGGACAGCGAGTCACGCACCGATCCGCCACCGGCGCGGACGACGAAGGAGAGGACCCCCGGCTCGACCTGCACGCCCTCGGCATCGCAGAGCTGCTGCATGTAGTCCTGCAGGCGGGCCGGCGGCACGAGCCGGAAGGGGTAGTGGTGGGTGCGCGAGCGGATCGTGCCGATGACCTTTTCGGGTTCAGTCGTCGCGAAGACGAACTTCACGTGCTCGGGCGGCTCCTCGACGATCTTGAGCAGGGCGTTGAAGCCCTGCGGCGTCACCATGTGCGCCTCGTCGATGATGTAGATCTTGAAGCGGCTCTGCGCCGGCCCGAAGGAGGCCCGCTCCCGCAGGTCGCGGGCGTCGTCGACACCACCGTGACTGGCGGCGTCGATCTCGATGACGTCGACCGTGCCGGGGCCACCGCGGGCCAGCGCCACGCACGAGTCGCACTCGCCGCACGGGGTCGGCGTCGGCCCCTGCTCGCAGTTGAGGCACCGGGCGAGGATGCGCGCGCTCGTCGTCTTGCCGCAGCCGCGCGGCCCGGAGAAGAGGTAGGCGTGGTTGACCCGGCCGGAGCGCAGCGCCTGCATGAGCGGCTCGGTCACGTGCTCCTGCCCGATGACGTCGGCGAAGCTCTCGGGGCGGTAGCGGCGGTACAGGGCGGTGCTCACGGGCACGAGCCTACGTGCGGACGACGACAGCGGCCTCCCCCGTGGGGAGGCCGCTGTGGATCGGCCCGTCGACGCCGGCCGACGACGTGGTGACGACGCGTCAGGGACGAAGGGAGGCGGTCGCCTCCGCGAGCCGCGTCAGCTGCTTGAGGACATTGCCCAGCTCCTTGGCCCGGCGCTCGGCGGGGGCGAAGACGTCGCCGTCCTCCCCCTTCGTCACCTCGAGCATGGTCGAGAAGGAGACCTGGCCGCGCACGACGTGCATCTGCGGGTTGGCGAGGATCGTGCGCCAGTGCTCGACGGCCCGCACGCCGCCGTCGGCGCCGTAGGAGACCAGGGCCGCGGCCTTGTGGACCCACTCGGGGTAGAGCACGTCGAAGGCATTCTTCAGCGCCGCGGGGACGCCGTGGTTGTACTCGGGCGTGACGAAGACGTAGGCGTCGAACTCGTCGATCTTCGCGCCCCACCGGCGGGTCTTGGGGTTGTCGTACTGCCGCTTGGCGGCCCCGGGGACGGTCGGCTCGTTGAGCAGGTCGAGGTCGTAGTCCGCGAGGTCGACCAGCTCGTACTCGGCGTCGTCACGGTCGGCGACCTGGGCGACGACCCAGTCGGCGACCTGGGCGCCGAAGCGTCCGGGGCGGGTGCTGCCGAGGATGATGGCGATCTTCACGAGGGTCCTCTCGGTCGGGGCGTGGCGAGGGCCCGCCATCCGTGGTGGATGGCGGGCCCAGCCGGTGGTCAGCTGCGGCGACGGTCGTCGCGCACTTCGTCGACCTTATCGCGCACCTTGTCGAAGAAGCCCTTGCTCTGCTCGGGCTGGGGCCGCTCCTCCGGTGCGAGACGGTCGCGGGCGGGGTCCTCGTCGAGCGGCGGCGCCGCCGGCGGGGGGCACGTCGCCCCC
>NZ_JBNFOF010000297.1:0-2330 GCF_057364645.1 Janibacter sp. CFPM2_SD2 | reverse complement strand
GCGTTGACGAGGCCGGCTGCGCCCTGCCCCGCGACGGAGCGGGCGAGCGCGACCGACTGGTCGGCGGCGGCGTGCTCGGGCACCCGCATGCCGAGCACCTGGTGGGCCCCCATCCGCAGGACGTCGAGGACTCCCCCGTCGAGCTTCGAGACGGGGCGCTGCGCGCCTCGGCAATGATCGCGTCGTAGAGGCCCTGCATGCGCAGGGTCCCGTAGGTCAGCTCGGTGGCGAACCCGGCGTCACGGCCGCTCAGCCGCGCCCGGCGCAGCGCCTTGGGCAGCTCGAGGTTGGCATAGGCGCCCTCGTGCGAGACCGCCCGCAGCACGCGCAGCGCGGTCGTGCGCGGCACGTCCCCCTGGCGGGAGCGCGCCGAGGGTGCGGTCCGGGACTTCTGCCGCGGTCCGCGGTGCCCACCCTGGTCGCGCTGGCCGCCGCGCTGCCCGCGCCCTCCGTCACGTCGCTCGCTCATGCCGACTCCTCCCCGAGACGCTCACCGGCGTCGATCCGGACCCCACGGGCCCAGTCCGCGGCGGCCATCGGCTTCTTGCCGAGCGGGGTCACCTCGCCGAGGCGCACCGCGCGGTCGGCCGTGCCGACGAGGACCTCGCGCTTGCGGGCCTCGACGGTCCCGACGGGCAGGCTCTCGTCGGTGATCGTCACCGGCCCGACCTTGAGCCGCTCCCCGCGGAAGGTCGTCCACGCACCCGGCGCCGGCGTGCAGCCGCGCACGAGCCGGTCGACGGCGAGCGCCGGGTGACCGAAGTCGATCCGGGCGTCGTCGACGGTGATCTTGGCGGCATGGCTGACACCTTCGCCGGGCTGTGCCTGCGGCTCGAGGTCGCCGGAGGCGATGCCGTCCATCGTCGCGACGAGCAGGGGCGCACCGGCGTCGGCGAGCCGCTCGAGGAGCGCCCCGGAGGTGTCGTCGGGGCGGATCCGCTCGGTCATCGTCCCGAAGACCGGGCCGGTGTCGAGGCCGGTCTCGATGAGGAAGGTGCTCGCGCCGGTGATCTCGTCACCGGCGATGAGGGCCCGCTGCGCGGGAGCCGCGCCGCGCCACGCCGGGAGCAGGGAGAAGTGCAGGTTGACCCAGCCGTGGGTCGGGATGTCGAGCAGCTGTGCCGGCAGCAGCGCGCCGTAGGCGACCACCGGGCAGCAGTCAGGGGCCAGCTCGGTGAGCCGGGCGACGAAGTCCTCGTCCGTCGGCCGGGTCGGGGTGAGCACCTCGAGGCCGGCCTCCAGCGCGGCGGCCTTGACCGGGGAGGGCTCGAGCCGACGGCCGCGCCCGACCCGGGCATCGGGTCGGGTGACCACGGCGACGACCTCGTGGTCGGAGTCGAGCAGGGCACGAAGGGAGGGGACGGCGACCTCGGGGGTCCCGGCAAAGATCAGTCGCACCCGGCGAAGTCTAGATGCCCCCGGCAGACGCTCCGGGGCCCGGCGGTCAGCCCAGCTCGTCCTTGGGCACGCAGGGCCGGGTTACGGGAGGGCCAGCCACTCCTCGACGTCCGCCACCCTGCGGACCAACGGGTGGTGGTGGAAGACGCTGTCGTGGTGGACCTCCCCGACGAGCACGACGTCGACCGCCTGACCAGAGCTCGCGCGCGCCAGCGCCGCCCCAAGCTCGACATAGGTGCCACGTCCCTCGTGCTCCGTGGCCAGGACGAGGACGGCGTCGGCAGCCAGCGCTCCGTCGAGGTCGTTCGTGGCAATGCGCATCGCAGCCTCTGGAGCGTCGGCGTAGCCGCTGTCCCCCACGTCGATGTCCTCGCTCCGGGTCCAGTCGAAGGTCAGCTGATGACCAGCCGCGACGCTGCCGCCTGCACGGCCTGGACCTCGGTGACCGCAGCCAGGGGCGCTGCGACGTAGACCTTCATGCCGGGATGGTCGCAGGGCCCGCCGACAGCCTCACCCGGCAGTGAGGTGCCCGACCTTGACCGAGGTCAGGTCCGGCGCCTTGCGCGCGCTCTCGCCCGCCCGCACGTCCTTGAGGGCCGCGGCCACGAGCGGGCCGTCGGCGAAGGGAGCGGTGACGACGAGTCGACGCTTGTCCTGCGAGCCCGTGACGGGCAGCGGCCCCAGCAGCTGCGCCTGCGTCGCGGCCGCCCGCACCGCGTGCTCGATCGGCTCGACCCGCTTGCGGTCGGCGACCACCTCGGCGGTCCACGCGTCGGGGGCAGCGACAGCTCGGCCCGCTCGGCCAGCTCGCGCGCGGCGAACCACTCCGGGTCCCACCGCACCAGGGCCTCCACGGCGGGGATCGTCACGTGCGAGGGCGCGCCGCACAGGACGACGCGCCCCCGTCGCTCCACGAGCGCGCCAGCCCGGCC
>NZ_JBNFOF010000296.1:0-2362 GCF_057364645.1 Janibacter sp. CFPM2_SD2 | reverse complement strand
ACAGGCTGCCGACGGCGCAGGCGCGCCAGCGCGGTGATGCCCTGGGACAGGCCACCCTCGTTGATCGACCACCCGCGCTCGCGGATGGTCTGCACCCGCTCGCGCAGCGCGGCGGCGTCGGTGATCGTGCCCGGGGCGACCGCGGCGAGATCCCCTGCGAGATAGCGCTCGACCTCGTCGTCGGTGCAGGCGGACAGGTAGGCCTGGCCGGTGGCCGAGGCGTGGAAGGGGATGTGCTCGCCGAGGGGGAGGAAGGCGCGTAGTCGGTGCGACGTGTCGACGCGCTCGAGGAGGATGAGCACGTCGCCGTCGGGGACGGCGAGGTGGACCGTCTCGGTCGTCT
This sequence comes from Janibacter sp. CFPM2_SD2, assembly GCF_057364645.1. Taxonomy (NCBI): domain Bacteria; kingdom Bacillati; phylum Actinomycetota; class Actinomycetes; order Micrococcales; family Intrasporangiaceae; genus Janibacter; species Janibacter sp. CFPM2_SD2. The sequence continues at coordinate 2,019 of NZ_JBNFOF010000296.1, read as the reverse complement.
CGAGCTGCAGCTCGCTCATCACCGGCAGGGCCACCTCACGCACGCCGAGCCGGGCGTCGACGCGCCGGCCCATGCGCAGCGCGCGATAGGTCAGGCTCCACCGGGTCGGGGCGTCGGTCGACGCTCGCAACCAGCCGATCTCGGCGAGGGTCAGCAGCATCCGCTGCGTCGTGCTCTTGGGCAGTCCGACCTCGCGCGCCAGGTCGGACAGGCCGACCGGCTGCAGCTCCGCGACCGCCTCGAGCACCTTGAATGCCCCCGCCACGCTGTTCGTCGCCATCCCTTGCCCTTCCCAGACGTCTCGGCTAGGTTGCCACGGTCCACACAATAGACCACTGTGCCACACAGTGGACCGCACTCACAATGACGTGAAAAGGAGCGGGCATGACTGCACAGCTCGTGGCGCTGGCGATCTTCGTCGGTGTCTTCGCACTCGCCGCCGTGCGCAATGTCAACATCGGGATCGCGATGTTCCCCTTCGCCGCAGCCGTGGGGCTGGGGCTGGCGGACCTCGCGCTCGAGGACGTCGTCGGCGGGTTCCCGCTGTCGATCCTCGTCCTCCTCGTGGGGGTCACCTACTTCTTCGGCATCGCCCACAGCAACGGCACCATCGAGTGGCTCATCGACGCCGCGATCTCCCGGGTGGCGGGGCGCGACGGCCTCTACCCGCTCGTCTTCTTCCTGCTCACCGCGGTCATCTCCGCGATGGGAGCCCCGCTCGGCGGCCTCGTGATGGCACCCGTCGGGATGACCGTCGCGCGCCGCCGGGGGATCGACCCCATGCTCATGGCCCTGGCGATGGGCACCGGGCTGTCGGCGGGTGCCTTCGCCCCGACGAGCCTCTTCGGCATCATCACGTGGGGCACGGCCGACTCCGCCGGCATCGAGCTCAACCCGATGCTGCTGATGGCCATCGCCGTGGTCGTCAACATCGCGCTGCTGGCCGTCGCCTACGCGCTCTTCGGTCGTCGGCGGTCGGTCGTCGCCGACGAGCCCGGAGCAGACGGCGTCGGTGGCTCCGGCGGTGACCGCGGGTCTGCCGGCCCCTCCGGTGGGTCGGGCGAAGAGCGCGCCATCGGCGGCTACGGCCAGTCGTCGCTGCAGCTGGCGACGCAGTCGCGCACGGTCGAGACCGCGGTGACCGATGCCGTGGTGCCGCGCCCGAGTCGTGTCCAGGTCCTCACGCTCTTGTGCATGGCGGCGCTGGTCGGCAGCGTCATGGTCATCGCGCTCACGGGTGGCGAGCCGGACATCGGTGTCCTCGGCTTCGCCTTCGCGGCCTTCCTCGCCGTGGTGGACCCGGCGGCCGGCAAGAGCGCCATGACCCGCATCGACTGGGGCTCCGTCCTCCTCGTCGGCGGCATCATCACCTATGTCGGCGTGCTCACCGAGATGGGAGTCCTCGACATGCTGGGCGAGGGCGCCGCAGACCTCGGCAACCCGCTCGTGGCCGCCTTCCTCCTCTGCGTGGTCGCGGGACTGATCTCCGCCTTCGCCTCGACGACCGGCATGCTCGCCGCGCTCGTGCCCCTCTCCCTCCCGCTCATCGGCGAGGGCGGCCTGCCCGGCTGGGCGCTCATCTGCGCCATCGGTGTGTGCGCCTCGATCGTCGACGTCTCGCCCTTCTCCACCGTCGGTGCGACCTATGTCGCGAGCGCGGAGGCGGACGACCGTGCTCGGATGACGACGCTGCTCACCCGCTGGGGCCTGTCGATGGTCCTCGTCGGGCCGATCCTCTTCACCCTCGTGCTCCTCCTCCCCGGGAAGGTCCTGTGATGTCCCCTTCGTCCCACCTGCTCAGCGGTCTGCTCGACGGACCCGGTCGCGCCGACGCCGTCGAGGTCGCGGGCACGAGCCTGTCGAGCGAGCAGCTCGTCTCGGCGGCGCTCGCCTTCGGCGCGCGACTCAGCGGCCCCGAGCCGGTCGCCGTGCACGCGATCCCGACGGCCGAGACGGTCGTCGCGGTCGTCGGCGGGCTGCTCGCCGGCGTGCCCGTCGTCCCGTGCCGCCCGATGCCGG
>NZ_JBNFOF010000295.1:0-2399 GCF_057364645.1 Janibacter sp. CFPM2_SD2 | reverse complement strand
CGACGAGGCCAAGGCCGCCGCCCTCGCCGAGGCCGTGCCGGGTGTGGTCACCGGTGGGACCGGCCCGCTTCGCTCGTGGACCTCGACCGGTCCGCAGGTCGTCGTGAGCACCGTGCCGGGCGGCGCGGCCAACGAGGCCGTGGCGGCCACGATCGACGGGGCCGACCTCGAGGGGGTCGTCCTGCTCGACGTCGTCTACGCCGACTGGCCGACACCACTGGCTCGCGCCGCGAGGGAGCGTGGCGCCACCGTGGTCTCCGGGCTCGAGATGCTCGTCCACCAGGCAGCACGGCAGTTCGAGCTCTTCACCGGAGAGCCGGCGCCGGTGGCGGCGATGCAGGCCGCCGGTCGGGCAGCGCTCGGCCACACCCCGGACGCCTGACGGGACCTCGCCCGCGGGATGGGAAGATGCCAGACATGTTGCGTTGGTTGACTGCTGGTGAGTCGCACGGCCAGGCCCTCGTGGCGACCCTCGAGGGACTGCCGGCCGGGGTCGAGGTCACGACCTCGGACGTCGCGGGTGCCCTCGCCCGTCGTCGACTCGGCTACGGCCGCGGTGCCCGGATGAAGTTCGAGCAGGACCAGGTGACCTTCCTCGGCGGCGTGCGCCACGGCAGCACCCTCGGCTCGCCGCTCGCCGTGATGATCGGCAACACCGAGTGGCCCAAGTGGGAGACGGTCATGAGCGCCGACCCCGTCGACGCCGCCGCCTTCGCCGCGTCCGACGACGTCAACGCGGAGAAGGAGATCGCCCGCAACCGGCCGCTGACCCGTCCGCGGCCCGGTCACGCCGACCTCGTGGGGATGCAGAAGTACGGCTTCGACGAGGCCCGTCCCGTGCTCGAGCGCGCCTCGGCCCGCGAGACCGCGGCCCGCGTGGCCCTCGGCGAGATCGCCGAGCGCTTCCTCGAGCAGGCCTACGGGATCCGGCTCGTCGCGCACACGGTCGCGATCGGCGAAGGGGAGGCCCCCGCCGACGGTCCGCTGCCGACCCCCGACGACACCGCGACCCTCGATGCCAACCCCGTGCGCGCCATGACCCGCGAGGGCACCGACGCGATGGTCGCCGAGATCGAGGCGGCGAAGAAGGACGGGGACACCCTCGGCGGCGTCGTCGAGGTCCTCGCCTACGGCCTGCCGCCGGGCCTGGGCAGCCACGTCCACTGGGACCGTCGCCTCGACGCGCGCCTGGCCGGCGCCCTCATGGGCATCCAGGCGATCAAGGGCGTCGAGGTCGGCGACGGCTTCACCACCGCCCGCCGCCGCGGCTCCGCCGCCCACGACGAGATGGAGCGCGACGGCGACGGCGTGATCCACCGCCGCACCGGTCGCGGCCGGCGGCACCGAAGGGGGCATGAGCACCGGTGACGTGCTGCGCGTGCGCGCCGCGATGAAGCCGATCAGCACGGTCCCGCGGCCATCGAGACCATCGACGTCGCCGGCACCGACCCGGCGACCGCGATCCACCAGCGCTCCGACGTGTGCGCCGTCCCGGCCGCGGGCGTCGTCGCCCAGGCGATGGTCGCGCTCGTCCTCGCCGAGGCCTGCGTCGAGAAGTTCGGCGGCGACTCGGTCGCCGAGACCGCGCGCAACCACCGCGCCTACCTCGACGCGATCCCCGAGCTCATGCGGACGTGGGAGGCGTGAGCGGCGCTCCCTTCGTCGTCGTCATCGGACCGCCCGGGGTCGGCAAGTCGACCGTCGCGGCGCAGCTCGCCGAGCGTCTCGGCCGACGGCTCGTCGACTCCGACGCACTCGTCGAGGAGCGCGAGGGCCGCAGCATCTCCGATCTCTTCGTCGACGAGGGCGAGGACTACTTCCGCGCCGCCGAGCAGCGGGCCGTCCTCGACGCCCTGACCGAGGACGGCACCGTCCTCGCGCTCGGTGGGGGAGCACCGATGATCCCCGCGCTCACCGAGGCGCTGCGCGCCCACCGGGTGCTCTTCCTCGACGTCGGCATCGCCGACGCAGCGAAGCGGATCGGCTTCGACAAGAGCCGGCCGCTGCTGTCGGTCAACCCGCGCCAGAGCTGGATCAAGACGATGGAGGCGCGGCGCCCGACCTACGAGGCCCTGGCGACCCACCGGGTCGACACGGCCGGCCGCGACGTCGAGACCGTCGTCGCGCAGGCCCTCACCGTGCTCGAGGAGGGCGCATGAGCCCCTCCGATGTGACCACGATCCCCGTCGGGGACGACTACGACGTGCTCGTCGGTCATGGGGTCTCAGCCCGGGTGGTCGACGTGCTGCCGGACGACGTCGCCCGCGTCCTCGTCGTCCACGGCGAGCCTCTCGCCCGTCTCGCCGAGCCCGTCGTCGACGCGCTGCGCGCCGCCGGGCTCGACGTCCACGTCGCCGCAGTGCCCGACGCCGAGCGGCCAAGACCGTCGAGGTCGCCGC
>NZ_JBNFOF010000294.1:0-2408 GCF_057364645.1 Janibacter sp. CFPM2_SD2 | reverse complement strand
ACCGCCCTCGTCGCCGATCGACCCCTGACCCCCTGGCTCGCCCTCGAGGCCGCCGCCGCCGGCACGGGCCCTCGTCGGCACCGGCCCCACGATCGAGCGGCTGCCCGACGAGCTGGCCGACCGTGCCTGCCGCGTCGAGGACGACACCCAGCTGGCGCTGCAGGTGCGCGCCCACCTGTGGCAGGACGAGCTCGTCGAGCGGGTCGCCCTGCCGGCCGCCCGCGTCGTGCGGGGCGGGCACACCTTCGCCCACCGGGCCGCCGACCTCGAGGCCCTCGTCGGACGCTCCCGCGACCTGCGGGAGGCGACGGGCGCTCCCTTCGACCGGAGCGTGAGCGCGGTCATCTCGACCAACCGGGCCCACGAGCTCGACACCGTCGCCGACAACATGGCCCGGCAGTCGCTGCGCGAGAGCGGCGAGCTGCAGGTCGTCCTCGTCCTCCACGGGCTCGACGTCGACGTCGCCGAGGTGGAGGCGCGCTTCCGCGAGCGAGGCATCGACCAGCTCGTCGTCGTGCCCGCCGACGCCTCGCTCACGCTCGGCGCCTGCCTCAACCTCGGCATCGACGCCAGCGACGGCGCGCACGTGGCGAAGATCGACGACGACAACTTCTACGGTCGCCACTACCTGCTCGACCTCGTCGACGCCGTCGACTACTCCGGGGCGGGGATCGCGGGCAAGTGGGCGCACTACACGTGGCTGCGCAGCACCGGCGCCGTGATCCTGCGCTTCCCCAAGAGCGAGCACCGCTACGAGCGGCTCGTGCAGGGCGGCTCGATCCTCATGCGTGGTGAGGTGGCGCGGGGGCTGCGATTTTCCGACCTGCCGCGGGCGGTCGACACCGACCTGCTCAACCGCGCGCAGGCTGCGGGGGTGCGGACCTACTCGGCCGACCGGTTCAACTTCGTGAGCATCCGGGGCACCGACCGGCACGCCCACACGTGGACCCTCGAGGACGCGTCCTTCATGAATGCCTCGAGCCGGGTGGTCTTCTACGGCGACCCGCGGGAGCAGGTCGAGGTCTGAGCGGCGTCGGGCTGCGGCTGGACGTGGCTGCGCCTGCAGCCCGGCTCGACCCCCTCGGTCACTCCCGGGCGCCGAGCACCTGCTCGTAGACCCGCGCGTAGCGCGGGCCGTTGGCGGCCCAGGAGCGCTCGGCCTCGACCCAGGCACGGCCGGCGGCGGCGAGCTCCGTGCGACGCTCCGGGTCACCGGCCAGGCGGGCGAGCGCATCGGTCAGCGCGTCGGCGTCCCCGGCGGCGAAGGACTCGCCCCACGCGCCCTCGCCGGTGATCTCGGTGAGGGCCGGCAGGTCGGAGACGAGCACGGGCAGCCCGGTGGCCATCGCCTCGAAGGGCTTGAGCGGCGTGACGAGCCGGGCCGCCTGCTCGTCGACCCGGGGCACGACGAAGACGTCGATGAGGGCGTAGTGGTCGAGGACCTCGTCGTGGGGGACCCGGCCGGTGAAGACGACGGCGTCACCGGCGTCGACCGCGGCGGCGTGTGCCTCGAGCTCGGCGCGGCGGGTGCCGTCGCCGACGACGAGCGCGACGGCGTCGATGCCACGCTCGCGCAGGGCGACGGCGGCGTCGACGAGCAGCTCCTGACCCTCGCGGTAGTGGTCGAGGTTGGAGACGTAGCCGAAGACGAAGCGGTCGCGCAGGCCGTACTGGTCGATGAGGTCATCTCGCCGGGGGCGGGGTGAGAAGGCCTGCGCGTCAACGCCATTCGGCACGACGTGGACGCGGTCGCCGGGCACGCCGCGGCTGATGATGTCGGAGCGCATCGACTCGCTGAGGGTGATGACGGCGTCGGCGGCGAGCATGCAGCGGGTGTCGGTGTCGCGGCGCCGGCGATAGGTCTCGGCCGACTCGGCCCGGTCGAGGTCCTGGCTCCAGATCGCCTCGAAGAAGCCGCGGACCTCGTAGACCCACGGGATGTCGAGGGCCTCGGCGACGGCCCGCCCGACGAGTGCGGCCTCGTAGCCGCGGCCACCCGAGTGCACGTGGAGCAGGTCGGGGGCCTCCTCGGCGACGGCGGGCAGCAGGGCGCTGGCATAGGCGTCGAGATAGCTGTCGACGCGCTCGGTGCCGGGGACGTGGTCGCGCAGCAGGTGACGGTGGCGCACCCCGTGGACCATCTCGACGTCGGGTGCGTCGCCGCCCGGGAAGTCGAGCGCCGTGATCGCGACCGGCTCCATGCCCGCGTCGGTCTGGGCGGCGAGGTTGTAGCGGGTGCGCACGGAGTAGCCGGACTGCCGGTGGGGCAGGGCGATCTTCAGCAGGTGGACGACGCGGCGCCCGGCTCCGGGCTCTGACCGCTCCTGCAGCGTGCGGGCGGCGGCCACGGCGGCCGGGTCGAGCGACGGGGACCACGTCGGGTCGGTCTCGCGCAGCCGGCCGGTGAC
>NZ_JBNFOF010000293.1:0-2419 GCF_057364645.1 Janibacter sp. CFPM2_SD2 | reverse complement strand
CTGCGCGAGTGGCGGCGGCGACTCGGGCTGGGCCTGGCCGGCCGGCCGCTGCCTCGCGGGCCTGGCCACCGGGCTCGCGGCAAAGCACGAAGCTGACCGCCGGCGTCGTCGGCCTCGCTCTGCTGTGGGGCTGCTCTCGCGGCGTGGGGACGGGGAGCGCCGCGGGCGGGAGCGGCGCGGCTCGTCGTCGGGACCCTGCTCGTGCTCGTCCCGGCCCACGCCCTCGTCGGGATGCACGCGCTCGGGCGGATCGCCGAGGCGGGCGGGGGCATCTCCTATGCCATGCCGTGGCGGGCGCTCTACACGCTGCTCGACCTCGCGACGAGCGAACTCCTCGCCCGCACGATGACGACCTGGATCGCTGCCTTCGGGTGCGTGCTGCTCGCCGTCGCGCTCTGGCGGATCACCGAGGGCCTCACCGAGGTCGTCGCGGTGCGGGCGCTCTTCGTGCTGACGACGGCCTACTCGCTCGGCGCCGGCTACGTGCTGCCCTGGTACGAGCTGCCGCAGTGGCTCGCGACCGCCGTGCTCGTCGGTCTCGTCGGGCGCGAGGGGTGGCGCCGACTGGCTCCGCTCCTGCTGCTGCTCGTGGGGCGCTCGCTCGTGCTCGCCCTCGCCTACGTCCCCGGCCGGTGCGGCTGCCCGACGACGTCGAGATGGTGACGCTGGGCTTCCGCTTCGTCGCCTCGCCGCTGGCCACGCTGGCGGTCTGGGTCGCGATCTGGGGGCTGTGGCGCCGGGCGGGTCAGCACCCGGTCAGGGGATGGTCAGAAGGGGGTCAGCGGATCTAGGATCCAGTGATCGCGCGCAACCCAGGGGGACGACATGGAGTGCACTTCGTGCGGGACGACGAGCACGGGGGCCTTCTGCCCCGAGTGCGGGGCACGCTTGGCGACCCAGGGTGGCTCGGACGACGCCGAACGCTTCTGGCAGGACGACGAGCCGACCCGCACCCAGGCAGCACTCGACTCCGGTCCGGCGTGGCCACAGCCGTCGCCCGAGACCTCGTGGGACGACTGGATCGTGCAGCAGCCGACCCAGCATGCGGGCCCCGGGCCGCTCCCGGTCGCGCCCGTGGCAGGTGCGCCCATGTCCGGTGCGGCGGCGGGAGCCTCGATGGCCCCGCCTCCGGGCTCGCACGGCGGTCCGCACTGGGCCGCCATCGTCGCTGCCGTCGCTGCTGGCGTCCTGCTCCTCGGTGCAGGTGGCGCTGCGCTGTGGTTCTTCGGCTCTGACGGTGAGCCCGCTGCTGCGCCCCCTCCGACCTCGACCACGACGCCCCCGACAACCGTCACGGCCACGCCCCCGCCCACGACGACGGTGACGAGCACCGCGACGCCACCGCCGACGACCACGGTGACGACCACAGCGGCCCCACCGAGCGTTGCCGAACAGCTGAGCGACAAGCGCGACGAGTCCCTCGGCCGGCTCGTCACCGATGGCGACTGGGCGGTGAGTCTCTCGGCCAAGCAGGACGGCACCCGTGACGACCGCCAGCTCACGAGCAGCGGGTCACACGTCTTCCGCCTCCCGGACATCCTCGAGCTGCACGAGGAGATCGAGTCGACCTACGCCTGGACCGACGTCTACCTGCTCAAGGCCGAGGACCTCGGCAGCACCGTGGGCGCCGATGACGACAAGATCTGGATGACCATCGTCGATCCCGGCTGGCTGACGACCCGCGAGGACGCCGAGGCATGGTGCGAGGTCGAGTTCTCATGGCTGAGCGGGGACGACCTCGACAACGCCTGCTACCCCCGCCAGCTGCGGGCTCCCTGACGCCTGCAGTGCGCAGTCGGTCAGCCAGTCGCTGACCCCTCCACCCGCTCATCCCGCGCTCGGCCGACTCCGGCCCACAGGACGAGCAGCGCCGGCGCGAGGACGAGCGCCGCGGCGGCCGGGATCGCCGTGCCCGAGTCGTTGAGCAGGAAGCCGACCGTGAGCGCGACGACGAGCCCGATGAGGCCGACGCGCAGCCCGGGGTAGGTGGCCATCAGTGGCTGGACCCGTTGTCCCGCAGCGCTGCTCGGGCGCGCGAGCACCCAGATGACGACGACGAGCACGACCGGCACGAGCAGCGCCGTGCGCTCCGGGCCGAGCAGCAGGTCGACATTGGTCTCGAGCTTGCGCACGAGGATCCCCCACGCGTCGCCGTCGAGCAGGCTCTGGAAGAAGCGGCCGAGATGGGTGCGCTGCTCCTCGGGCCGCAGCCAGTCCGCACCGGCCATCGCGAGGAAGCCGACGCCCGTCACCACACCGATCCCGACGACCCGCGTCCAGGTGAGCCGCACGCCCGCGACCGCGAGCACGAGGTAGCCGACCGACGGGATGAGCGCGAGCGCCCCGCCGCCGTCGGCCCCGAGCCAGGCGTCGACGACGAAGGTCGCCCCGCCCACGACGGCGACGACGAGTCCGTGCG
>NZ_JBNFOF010000292.1:0-2436 GCF_057364645.1 Janibacter sp. CFPM2_SD2 | reverse complement strand
CGAGGCTGCGCGGGCCGAAGGCGACGTTGTCGCGCACGCCGAGGTGGGGGAAGAGCTGCCCGGCCTGGCTGAGCAGCACGACCCGGCGCCGGTGCGGGGGCAGCGCGTCGAGCACCCGGCCGTCGAGGACGACCCGGCTCTCGTCCGCCCGAGCCAGACCGGCGACGACCGACAGCAGCGAGGACTTGCCGGCGCCGTTGGGCCCGGCGACGGCATGCCGACCCGGGCGGCAGCTCGAGGTCGACGTCGAGCCCGCGCTGCGCCCACCGGGCGCGCACCTGCAGACTCATCGCGCCCCCTTCGTCGTCCGGGCGTAGACCGCACCGACGATGACCGTGGCGAGCACGACGAGGACGAGCGACAGCGCGATCGCGGCGTCCTGGTCGGTCTCGCGCTGCAGGTAGATCTCGAGCGGCAGGGTGCGGGTGCGGCCCTGGGCCGACCCGGCGAAGGTCAGCGTCGCGCCGAACTCGCCGAGGGCGCGGGCGAAGGCGAGGACGGACCCCGACAGCAGGCCGGGCCCGACGAGCGGCAGGGTGACCCGGGTGAGGCGCCGCCACGGGCTCGCCCCGAGGGTCGCGGCCGCCTCCTCCTGCCGGGGGTCGAGGCCGCGGACGGCACCTTCGAGCGAGAGGACGAGGAAGGGGAGGGCGACGAAGGTCTGCGCGAGGACGACTGCGGTCGTCGTGTAGGAGATCGTGATGCCGGCGGCGACGAGGTGCTCGCCGATGAGCCCGCGTCGGCCGAAGGTCGTGAGCAGCGCGAGGCCGCCGACGACCGGGGGCAGGACGAGCGGCACGAGCACGAGGGCCCGCAGCACGGACTGCCCGGGCCAGCGGCCCCCGGGCGAGCAGGATCGCCAGCGGCGCCCCCGAGGAGCAGGCACAGGACGGTGGCGGCCAGGGCGGTGCGCAGCGAGAGCAGCAGGGCGTCGACCGACGCCTCGGAGGTCAGCAGCGGCCAGAGGCGGCCGGCGTCGACGGAGGTGAGCAGCCCGAGCAAAGGGACGACGACGACGAGGACGGCTCCCGCCGCGGGCACCCACAGCCAGCCGGGTGGCCTCACGGGGCGCCGAAGCCCTTGTCCTGCAGGACCTTCTGCCCCTCCGGGCCGAGGACGTGCTCGACGAATTCGGCGGCGACGTCGGGGGAGGCTGCGTCCGTGAGCGCGCCGATCGGGTAGCGGTTGACGACCCTGTCGGCGCCTTCGGTCCGCACCGCCTCGACGTCGTCGCCCGCGCCGGTGGCGTCGGTGACGTAGACGAGCCCGGCGTCGGCCTCGCCGGTGCTCACCTTGGTGAGCACGTCGGTGACCTTCGACTCCTCGCTCGCCGGGTCGAGGGTGACGTGCTGCTGCTCGGTGAGCGTCTTCGTCGCGGCACCGCAGGGCACCTGCTCGGCGCAGACGACGACCGCGAGGTCCGGGTCGGCGAGGTCCTCCAGGCCGGTGATCTGCTTCGGGTTGCCCGGCTCGGTGACGATGGTCAGCACATTGGTCGCGAAGACCTGCGGGTCGTCGACGGCGTCCTCGACCTTGTCCATGTTGGCCTCGTCGGCGGAGGCGAAGACGTCGAGCTGCGCGCCGCCCTCGATCTGCGTCGCGAGGTCGGACGAGCCGGCGAACTGGAGGTCCACGGTGACCCCCTCATGGGCTGCCTGGAAGTGCGTGGCGATCTCCTCGAAGGCATCGGTCAGCGAGGCGGCAGCGGCGACGTGCAGGGTCGTCTCGCCGTCGTCCGACGCGTCGGAGGCGTCGGAGCCGCAGGCGGCGAGGGCCAGGGCGAGCACGGCGACGGACGAGGAGGCGGCGAGGCGGCGGATCACGAGGGGGTCCCGGGGGTGGCGATGACGACATTGGTCGACTTGATCGAGGCGACCGCGACGGCGCCTGGCTCGAGGCCCAGCTCGTCGGCGGCCTCGCGCGACATGAGCGAGACGATGCGGAAGGGCCCGGCCTGCAGGCTCACCTGCGCCATGACGCCGTCGCGCAGGACCTCGGTGACGATGCCGCGCATGCGGTTGCGCGCGGACTCGTCGCGCACCGTGCCGATGGCCGGTGGTTGCGCGATCTCCTGGGCGCGGCGGGCCAGGTCGGTCCCGTCGACGAGGGTGACGCCGTCCCCCTTCGTCGCCGCGAGGCGCCCACCGTCGATCCAGCGCCGGACCGTGTCGGAGGAGACGGCGAGCAGCTCGGCCGCCTCGGACACCCGCATCTGCGTCATGAAGGGGACGCTATCAGCGCATCTGCGGCTCAAACGCTGCAAGACCCTAGGGTCTTGCAGGGTTCGGCACGGTCAGTCGGTGGGCAGGTCCTGCGGGCCGAAGGGGGTCGGCTCGCCGATCTTCGCCGTCACCGAGTCGCCGGAGGAGCCGGCCGGTCAGACGGCGCTGCACCCACGGGCCGGCGTAGCCGACCGCCCACCTGGCCTGCTCCGCA
>NZ_JBNFOF010000291.1:0-2458 GCF_057364645.1 Janibacter sp. CFPM2_SD2 | reverse complement strand
CCCCTTCGCAAGGGTTTGAAACCCCTTGCGAAGGGGGTGTTTCTCTTGTCGAGCGGCGACGAAGGGGGGTCAGCGCCCCGGCGCCACGCTCGCCATGACCTGGTCGACGAGCTCGTCCGGCGCGGCGGTGAGGTCGAGCACGACCCCGTCCTCGTCGGGCTCCAGGTCCTCGAGGGTGTCGATCTGCGACTGGAGCAGCGAGGCGGGCATGAAGTGGCCCTTGCGCCCCGAGAGCCGCTCGGCGATGACCTCCGCCGACCCATCGAGGTGGGCGAAGACGACCCGGTGGCCGCCCCCGAGGGCGGCGACGTCGGCGCGCAGCACGTCGCGGTAGACCCGCTTGAGCGCCGAGCAGGTGATGACCGTGTCCTCGCCGCGGGCGGCGTGCTCGGCCATCCACGCGGCGAGGTCGTGCAGCCAGGGCCAGCGGTCCTCGTCGTCGAGCGGGATGCCCTGCGACATCTTGTCGATGTTGGCCTGCGGGTGGAAGGCGTCGGCCTCGGCGAAGACCCAGCCGGTCCGCTCGACGACGCCCTGGGCGACGGTGCTCTTGCCGCTGCCCGAGACGCCCATCGCGATGACGTGCACGGTCATCTCACAGCACCAGGCTCAGCGCGAAGGCGAAGACGAAGCCGATGCCGCCGATGAGGGTCTCCATGACGGTCCACGTCTTGAGCGTCGTCTTCTCGTCCATGCCGAGGAAGCGGCCGACGAGCCAGAAGCCGGAGTCGTTGACGTGCGACAGGACGGTGGCGCCACGGCGATGGCGATGACGATGAGCACGAGGTCGATCGAACTCAGCCCCGACGAGGCCTCGATCGTCGGCGCCATGAGCCCGGCGGCGGTCGTCAGGGCGACCGTGGCGCTGCCCTGGGCGACGCGCAGCGCCGCGGAGACGACGAAGGCGGCGACGATGACCGGCAGCCCGGTGGACTCGAGCGTCTCGGCGAGGGCCTGGCCGATGCCGCTGGCCCGCAGGACGCCACCGAACATGCCGCCGCGCCGGTGATGAGGATGATCGCGCAGACCGGGGCGAGCGCGTCGTTCATGATCGTCTCGACGTCGGCGCGCGAGCGGCGGCGCCAGCCCAGCGCGACCATGGCGACGAGCGTGGTGATGAGCAGGGCGATGGGGGTCTTGCCGATGATCCGCAGCGCGTTGACCCACACGGCGTCACCGTCGACGACGCCCTGGGTCGCCAGGGTGTTGAGCCCGGTGTCGACGAAGATCAGCAGCATCGGCAGGAGCAGCACCGCGAGGACCAGGCCGAAGGACGGCCGGCGGGCGTCGTCCCCCTTCGCCTCGGGGACGTGACCACCTGAGAGCAGGTCGGGCACGTCGACCATGAAGCGGCTGCCGGCCCACAGGCCGTAGAGGTAGGACGCGAGGTACCACGTCGGCAGCCCGATGAGCAGGCCGAAGACGAGGAGCAGGCCGATGTCGGCGCTTACGAGGTCGGCCGCGGCGACCGGGCCCGGGTGCGGCGGGACGAAGGCGTGCATGACGGCGAAGGCACCCGCGGCGGGGAAGGCGTAGCGCAGCACCGAGCCGCCGAAGCGGCGGGCGACGCTGAAGATGATCGGCAGCATGACGACCAGGCCGGCGTCGAAGAAGATCGGGAAGCCGAAGAGCAGCGAGGCCACACCCAGGGCGAAGGGAGCCCGGTCCTCGCCGAAGCGGGCGATGAGCGTGTCCGCGAGGACCTGGGCGCCGCCGGTCACCTCGAGCAGGCGGCCGATCATCGCGCCGAGACCGACGAGCAGGGCCACCGAGGCGAGCGTGGAGCCGAAGCCGTCGGTCATCACCGTGACGACGTCGGCGGGGGCGATCTTCGTCGCGAGGGCGGTGAGGAAGCTGACGAGCACGAGGGCCACGAAGGCGTGGACCCTGAAGCGGATGATGAGCAGGAGCAGCAGCGCGACGGCGGCCGCGGCGATGGCGAGCAGGGGCCCGGAGCCGTAGGCGGGCTCGGGCACGGCGTCCTCGACGAGAAACATCGTTGTCCTCCGGTGGGTGATGTCAGGGCGGTCGCCCGCCGGACACCTTCCCAAACGTATGCTTATTGTGCAACCAATCGTCATCCTTTTCTTTGGAGGTGCCCCATCGCGTCTGCGACAATCCGCGGCATGACGAGTGCGTCGGGGGGCCTGCACCACACCGTCCTGACCGCCATCGGGGACGACCTGACCTCGGGGCGGCTGGCCGCCGGTGACGTCTTCTCCATGGAGCAGATCGAGGGTCGCTACGGCGTCTCCCGCACGGTCGTGCGCGAGGTCATCAAGGTGCTCGAGTCGATCGGGGTGGCCACCTCACGCCGCCGCGTCGGCGTGACCATCCAGCCGGAGTCGCAGTGGGAGGCCCTCAGCCCGGTCATCATCCACTGGCGCCTCGCCGGCCCCCAGCGCCTGGCGCAGCTGCGCGAGGTGAGCGAGCTGCGCCGCGGCGTCGAGCCGCAGGC
>NZ_JBNFOF010000290.1:0-2472 GCF_057364645.1 Janibacter sp. CFPM2_SD2 | reverse complement strand
TCACGGCCGTCGGCGGCCGGGCCGAGCAGGTCCAGGTCCGCGGTCACGTGTGGAGCGTCGCCGGGCGTCCCACCGCCGTCGAGCAGGTCCTCGCCGCGCTGCAGTCCTGACCTGCCGCGACTACGGGCGAAGGGGGCGACCCCGGTCCGCGAGCACGTCCCGCAGGGTGTCGATCCGGTCGGAGACGATGCCGTCGACGCCGAGGTCGAGCAGGCGATGCATCTCGTCGGCGTCGTCGATCGTCCACACGTGCACCTGCTTGCCCAGCCGGTGTGCCACCTCGACCAGCCGGGGCACGACGACCGTCACCGACCTCGGCCCGACGGCGTGGGTGACAGGGATCTGCAGCGCCTGGGCGGGGGAGTGGACGAGCCGGGAGAGCACCCCCGGGAGCAGCCGGAGGGAGGCGACGCCGACCGGGCCGGCAGACGTCGCGAGGTCGGGGCCGAGCGCGCGGCGCACCCGACGCAGCCGCGCGTCGCTGAAGGACCCGATGCACACCCGCTCGACGGCGTCGTGTCGTCGGATCGCCTCGACGAGCGGGGCGACCGCGCCGTCGGCCTTGACGTCGATGTTGAAGCGCGCCTCGGGGAAGGTCTCGAAGAGCTCGTCCATCAGGGGCACGGCGTCGATCCCGTGGATCCGCGCCTGCGACACCTGCGCCCACGGCAGCCCGGCGATGGCTCCCTGCGCGTCCGTCACCCGGTCGAGGACCTCGTCGTGGAAGGCGACGAGCCGACCGTCGGCCGTCGCGTGCACGTCGGTCTCGAGGTAGCGGTAGCCCATGTCGACCGCCTGGTGGAAGGCGTGGACGGTGTTCTCACGACCGAGGTTGGGCTCGAAGGTCGACCCGCCCCGGTGGGCGAGGGCGATGGGGGTCTCGTCGCTGAAGTATGCGTAGTCGCGCGCGGGCCTCACCCGCTCACCGTACGCGCGCCCGTCAGTGGTTGGCGACGCAGAACTCGTTGCCGTCCGGGTCGGCCATCGTCACCCAGCGGAAGTCGCCCATCTGCCGCTGCGCGACGACCGTTGCGCCCACGCCGGTGAGCCGCTCGACCTCGGCATCGAGGTCGGGCGCACCGAGGTCGAGGTGCAGCCGGTTCTTGCCGGGTGTCGGGTCGTCGACCCGCTGGAAGGCGAGCAGCGGCCCGCCGGGCAGCTGCACGGTGACGAACCAGCCGTCGTTGGTCTCGAGGACCTCGCCGCCGGTCTGCTCCGCCCACCAGTCGGCCAGGGCGGTGGCGTCGGTCGTGTCGGTCGTGATCATGCCGAGCGTGAGGGTCATGCACCGACCGTAGCGACGGCCTCCGACAGCGATCGGGCCTCAGCGGAGGAAGCCGTCGATCCGTTCGACCGTCGCGCCGGTCGCCGCCTCGTCGTAGCCGGGCAGGTCGGGGTCGGCGAAGAGGTGCCCGCGACCGGGCGTCACGTGGTCCTCGAAGGGGGCCCCGCTCGCCTCGACCGCGGCGCCGAGCACGACGACGTCACCCGGGGCGATCCACGGGTCGTCCTCGTGCCGGTGGACCTGGACGGGTACGCCCGACCAGTCGTGGCGGGGCGCGGCGACCGAGTGCATGAGGATCGCCGCCCGGGCGCGGGGCCTGCGCGCGGCCAGCCGCTGGGCGAAGAAGGACCCGAGCGACATGCCGATCAGGGCCGTCTCCGGCGGCATCTGCGCCGCGAGCTCGCGGACCGCCTCGAAGTACTCGGGGTGGGCGTCGCGGTGCGCGATGCCGGGGACCTCCTGCTCGAAGACGTGCCCCTCGTAGTAGTCGGGCACGACGACCTCGTGCCCGAGCTCGCGCAACCGGTCGGCGAAGGTGTGCACCCCCGGCCGCAGCCCGAGCGCGGAGTGGAGCAGCAGGACGTGGGCCATCAGCCCAGGTCCGCCCACACCGCGGTGTCCGTCGGCACCCGGCCGTCGACGAGGTCACCGGATGCCACCAACAGCCTGGCACCCTCGGGCAGCGTCACCGGCTCGGTGCCGAGGTTGGCCACGACGAGGGTGCGCGTGCCGTCGGGTGAGGTCGCGACGTAGCCCACGACGTCATCGCCCAGGCCCTCGACCTCCTCGAGTCCGGCGAGCCCGAGCCGGCGCTCGCGCCGCAGCGCGAGCAGCGAGCGGTAGAGCTCGAGGGTCGACCCCTTGACGCCCGTCTGCGCGTCGACGGCGAGGCCGGAGTAGGCGGGCGGCTGCGGCAGCCACGCGGCGCCGGTGGGGGAGAAACCCAGGGCCGGTGCCCCCTGCTCCCAAGCCATCGGCACACGGCACCCGTCACGGCCCAGCTCGAGTCCTCCGGTGCGGGCGAAGGTCGGGTCCTGGCGCACCTCGTCGGGCAGGCTCGTGTGTTCCGGCAGCCCGAGCTCCTCGCCCTGGTAGACGTAGGCGCCACCGGGCAGCGCGAGCATGAGCGTCGTGGCGGCCCGCGCCCGGCGCAGCCCCACCTCGGCGTCCGGCTGCGGGTCGTCGGC
>NZ_JBNFOF010000289.1:0-2554 GCF_057364645.1 Janibacter sp. CFPM2_SD2 | reverse complement strand
ACCGCGAGCGTCGAGGCACTCGGCGGGCGCGGGCACGTCGTCGGCCACTCCTACGGCGCCGTCACCGCGATGCTCGCCGCGCAGCGGCGGCCCGACCTGCTGCGCAGCCTCGTGCTCATCGAGCCCGCGTGCTACGACGTCGCCCGCGGTGGCCGCCATGTCGAGGCCCACATCGCCGCGATGGCGCCGGTCTACGCCGTCGCCGACGACCCGGAGGTCGACGGACGGGACTTCCTCGACCGCTTCGCCGCCGGCATGAGCCACGCCCCGCTCGACATCGACACCGTCACCTGCGATGCCCTCGCCGCGCGGATCCGAGCCACCCCGGCCCCCTGGGAGGTCGCGCTGCGCACCGACACCCCGCGCCTGGTGCCGACGCTCGTCATCACCGGCGACGACCGGCCGATGTACACGGAGGTCGCCGCCGCCCTCGAGGCGAAGGGGGCGACGCACCTCGTCCTGCCGGGTGCGGACCACCGCCCCCAGGACCACCCGGAGGGGTGGGCCGCCATGCGCGACTTCCAGGCGGCCCACGCCCGCTGAGGCGGCCGGGCGATCAGCCCCGGTGGTGGAGCACCGCGACCGGGCAGGTCGCCAGGGCGAGCACCCGCTGCGAGACGGAGCCGAGGAGCAGCCCGCGGAAGCCGCCGCGACCGCGCGAGCCGACGACGAGCAGGTCGGCGCCCGCAGCGACCTCGACGAGGGCGTCGGCGGCCCGGCCGTGCCGGACCTCGACGGTGACGTCGACCTCGGGGTGGGCCGCACGGCCCTCGGTGATGGTGCGCTCGGCCATCTCGCGGTAGCGGGAGTCGACCCTCTCCCACTCCGGCGAGCCGGGCTCGGTGACGACGACGCCGTTCTCGACCTCGACATTCCACGAGGTGACGGTCGTGACCGCGCGACCACGCACGAGCGAGGCGTCGAGGGCGTAGTCGAAGGCGAGGCGGCTGTGCTGGCTGCCGTCGATGCCGACGACGACGCGACCGTCCCCCTTCGCCCCGACGTCCTCCGGGACCAGGACGACGGCGCACGGGGCGTGCGCGACGACGCTCAGCGAGGTCGTGCCGAGGACGATCCGCTCGGCGCGGTTCTTGCGGGCGGAGCCGACGACGAGGACCCGGGCCCCCTCGGCAGCGGCGAGGAGGGCGCCGGTGGGCGAGCCCGTCGGCAGCGCGGTGGTCACGGCGAGGTCGGGGCTCTCCGACCGCACCCGCGCGGCGGCGTCGGCGACGACCTTCGTCGACTCCTGCTCGACCCGCTCGACGATCTCGGGGCTCGTGAGCAGCTCGCCGTAGGCGGACAGGGGCGTGCCGAGGTCGACGGCGTGCACGAGGTGCAGGGGCGCGGACAGCGCCGCGCCTCGGCGACTGCCAGGCGGTGACGGCGTCGTCGCGGTGGCTCCCGTCGAGGGCAGCCACCACGGCGCCGGAGGGTGTCGGGGTGTCGTGGGTGCTGGCGTAGGTGCTCATGCCCCATTGTCCCCACGGAGGCGCCTCAGCGGGAGGGGAGAGTCACCCCCAGTTCGTCAGACCCCGACGGTCGTGGGAGCCTCCCGGCCACACGGCCCGCACGATGCCGGCCGCGGCGAGCGCCTTGCGGCACCCCGGGCACGGAGGGTCGGTGATGTAGGCCGTCGCGCCCTTGGTGTCCCGGGTCGCGAAGAGCAGCGCGTTGACCTCCGCGTGGATCGCGATGCAGAAGCCCTCGGTGCCCGGCCGGTCGTAGTCACCCAGACCGGGCACGGCGTCGTAGCCGAGCCGGCCACGGGGACAGGCCCCCTCGAGGCAGTCCGGCTCGCCGGGGGCTGCGCCGTTGTAGCCCGTCGCGATGATCCGGTGGTCGATCGTCAGCACGGCACCGACGCGGCGGCGGGTGCACTTGGCGCGGGCGGCGACAGCCGTGGCGATGCCGAGGAAGTAGTCGTCCCAGCTCGGCACGCTCGTGGTGGGGGTCTCGTCGGGCACGGACCGATCCTAGGCAGACGGGGCCCGCGTGATAGACCGCTGGGGTGACGAGCCACGAGACGACGCGACGGACTCCCCCCTTCGGACCCGGGCTCGCGCTCCTCGGCGTGGCACTCATCTCGATCAACCTGCGCCCGGGGGCGACCTCGATCGGCCCGCTCCTGGCGGAGGTGCGCGCCGCCCTGGAGATCGGCCCCACCCTCGCCGGTGTCGTCACGGCGCTGCCGGGCTTCGCCTTCGCCGTCGCCGGTGGTGGTGCCGTCGCCCTGGCCCGGCGCGTCGGGGTCTCCGCGGGCATCGCACTCGGCGTCGCCGCGGTCGTCGTCACGCTGCTGGCCCGCGTGCTCACCGACTCCTCCGGCGTCTTCCTCGTGCTCACCGCGGTCGGACTCGCCGGCATGGGGCTGGGCAATGTGCTCGTCCCCGCGTGGATCAAGGCGCACTCCACCGACGGCGGGGTGCGGCTCATGACGATCTACTCGATGGGGCTGACCGTCGGCGGCACCCTCGGGCCGCTGCTCGCCGCCCCGGTCGCCGCCGTCGCCCCCCGGCCGTGGCGCGGAGCGGCTCGGCATGTGGGGGGCTCGTCG
>NZ_JBNFOF010000288.1:0-2554 GCF_057364645.1 Janibacter sp. CFPM2_SD2 | reverse complement strand
CCGCAGCAGCCCGCGCGTCGGCCTCGTCGAGGGCCCGGCCGACCGCCGCCTGCGCGTCGGCATGATGATCGACTCGCCGCTCGTCCAGGCGACCGACTCGCAGACCCGCGACGCCGTCGAGGGCGTCGGGCGCCTGCTCGACGGCCTCGGTCACGACGTCGACGACGTCGACGTGCCGGTGCCGGCCTTCTTCAAGACCGACTTCGAGGACTACTGGGGGCTGCTCGCCCTCGCCTCGGCGAAGCAGGGGCGCCGCCTCTACGGCGACGGTTTCGACGCCGAGCGGCTCGACCCCTTCACCCGCGGCCTCGCGGCGCGAGCGAAGAAGCGCCTGCACCGCGCCCCGCTCTACCTCGCCCGCCTCGCCGCCGTCGGCCCCGCGTCGCAGCGCCTCTTCCCGGACGTCGACGTCATCCTCACGCCGACCCTGACGCACACAACCCCGCGCATCGGCTACCTCTCCGGCGACCTCGACTTCGAGACGCACTTCGAGCGGCTGCCGCAGTACGTCGGCTTCACCCCGCTGCACAACGTGAGCGGTCAGCCGTCGATCTCGCTGCCGTTGGGACGCACCGACGACGGTCGGCCCATCGGCGTCATGCTCTCGGCCCGCACCGGGCAGGAGCGGCTGCTGCTCGAACTGGCCTTCGAGCTGGAGGCCGCGGCCCCCTTCGCCACGCTCGGCTGATCAGGGCAGCGCGACCGTCGCGGTCAGCGCGCGGTGGTCGCTGCCGCGCTCGCGGGTGACCTCGAGCGCGGTGCCACGCCGGCCCCGCGGGTCGTCACGTGGTCGATCGGCACCCGGCCCGTAGGCGGCTCCGCGCGTCCGCCCCCACGTGCCGGGGAACCCGGACCCGAGCTGAGCGGTGCAGTCCCGCAAGCCTGTTCGCTTCACCCACCGCCGGTAGGCGACCGCGCTGGGCGGTGCGTTGAGGTCGCCGAGGACGATGACCGGACCGTCACTCCCTTCGGCCGCCAGACGAAGGGAGTCCAGCCCCTCGCCCCAGCGGTCGGCCGCGAGGAAGGCGGGGTTCTGCAGGCGCGTGCCGACGACGGTGACTTCCGTGCCACCCCGGCGCAGCCGCAGTGCACTTCCGGGCTGCCGACCGGCGAGCGGGGTGGACGAGGCGACCGTCCACGGGCTGCGCACCCAGACGTCGACGTCGGTCCCGATGTAGTCGTCGTGGTCGCTGGCGGCGAGCCGCCACTGCGGGCCGAGGGCGCGACCCAGGCCATCGGTGCGTCCGGGGTCCCACTCCTGCAGGGCGAGCACGTCGGCGCCGTCGGCGAGGTCGACGAGCTCCGCGTCGGTTGGGCCCGCCCACGCCGTGTTGAGCGTCGCGACCGTGATCGTCGGCCCGTCCTCGGCCGCGGGCCGCGGATCGGCGACGACGTGGTCGAGCAGCGGTGCCTGGCTGAGCAGCAGGGCGGCGACGAGGGCGAGCCGCCACCAGCGCAGGTGGCGCCACGACACGAGCGCGGCCACCAGGGCGACCCCGACGACGACGGGCAGGGCGGCGGCGATGACGACCCCGATGCTCGTGCGGCCACCGCGCAGGTACATGGCGGCGACGGCGAGCACGCACAGGACGAGGACGCCGAAGCCGGCCCACGCCAGCAGCGTCCTCCAGCGTCTCCCCTCCCGGTGCTCCGTCATCGCGAGCCCAGTGTGCCAGCCGGTCGCGGCCCGTCGAGCGGGGGCGGGAACCGATCCGCGACGTGCGGGGAAGAACAGGTGTGAGCGCGACGGAGAGCACCATGGCGACATGGGCGACGAAGGGAGCAGTGATGACCGGGCATGAGGCCGCGCAGGGGGCGACCTCGCGCCCGGTCACGCTGCTCGACGTCTTCGACCCGCACTACCGGGACGTCCACGGGTACCTCGCGCGACGGGTGGACGCCCACACGGCCGAGGACCTCGCGAGCGAGACCTTCGTCCGCGCGCTGGAGCACAGCGACCGCTTCGACCCGACGAAGGGAGGTCATCGCGCCTGGCTCTTCGGCATCGCGACCAACCTCCTCGCCAAGCACCGGCGCAGCGAGGTTCGCGGCTACCGGGCCCACGCGCGACTCGGTGCGGACCCGCTCGTCGAGGGGTACACCGGCCTCGGCGACATCGACGCCCGGGTCGATGCGCAGGCCCGCGGGCGGGCCCTCGCCGGCGCGCTGGCCGACCTGCGCGACGACGAGCGTGACGTGCTGCTGCTCGTCGCCCACGCCCAGATGAGCTACGCGGAGGTGGCGGAGGCGCTCAACCTGCCCATCGGCACCGTGCGCGCACGGCTGCACCGGGCACGCGCCCGGGTCCGCCGCGGCGCTCACCGACCACGACGGCACCGACCACGACACCGAGGGGGGTCACCCATGAGCAGGGATGTGCTCGAGCACGACGAGATCAACCACGACGACCACGACCTCGTGGCGGTGCAGGGCCACCGCGCCGACCTGACCGGCGTCGACGACACGCAGGTGGCCGCGGCCCGCGAGCGGCTCGCCGCGCTGGACGGTGCCGACCGACCGGCTGGGGTCCGCGACCGGGATCCGGCCGCGGCAG
>NZ_JBNFOF010000287.1:0-2649 GCF_057364645.1 Janibacter sp. CFPM2_SD2 | reverse complement strand
CTGGCAAGGCGCGCGTCGACGAGCTCGTCGCGGCCGCGGCGGCCGGCTGCGGCCGCCGTGCTCATCGGTCGTGACCGGGAGCAGATCGCGGCCGCCATCGCCCGACACGCGCCCGATGTCCCGGTGATCGACGTCGCCGCGACCGACACTGGGGCGATGGACCTCGTCGTCCGGCACGCGGCCTCACTCGCCGTCCCCGGCGACGTCGTGCTGCTGGCCCCGGCGGCGGCGTCCATGGACATGTTCGACAACTACGGGGCCCGCGGCGACGCCTTCGCCGCGGCGGTGCACAGGTACCTGCAGGAGGGGTGAGCGTGAGCAGCAGCGCAGCGACCGGGTCCGGTCGAGGCCGCGCGCGCCGGACGCGCTCCACCAGGGTCGACGAGTGGGTGGCGCGCTTCGAGTCGCCGATGACGACCTACTACCTCCTGCTCGGCATCATCGGGCTGCTCGTCGGCATCGGCCTGGTCATGGTCCTGTCGGCGTCGATGATCGTCTCCCTGCGGGAGAACGACAGTTCCTTCACGATCTTCCTCAAGCAGTTCATCTTCGCCATCGCGGGCGGCCTCGCCCTGTGGTGGGCCTCGCGGCGCAGCATCGGCTTCTGGAAGAAGATGTCGCTGCCCGCCGTCGGCCTCTCGATCCTCCTGCTCCTGCTCGTGCTCACCCCGCTCGGCTTCGGCTTCCAGGGCAACCGCAACTGGATCGGTGTCGGGTCGCTGTCGATCCAGCCGAGCGAGATCGCCAAGATCGGGCTCGTCCTCGCCGGAGCCCTCGTCCTCGAGCGCAAGCGCGCCCTGCTCGGCTCGATCAAGCACGCGATCGTGCCCTTCCTCGTGCCGGGCGTCATGATCGTCGTCGGCCTCGTCATGCTCGGCCACGACCTCGGCACCGCCATGGTCATCTGCGCGATCGCCGTCGGCATGCTCTTCGCGGCGGGCGTGCAGCTGCGCTGGTTCGCGCTCGGCGCCGGAGTCCTGGCGCTGCTCGGCGTCCTCGCCGCGAGCATCGGCAACAACCGCATGCAGCGCATCCAGATCTGGCTCGACCCGCAGCAGTGCGCGCCGGGCACCGACCTCTTCTACGGCATCTGCCGGCAGTCGGTCCACGGCCGCTACGCCCTCGCCGACGGCGGGTGGATCGGCGTGGGTCTGGGCGCCAGCCGGGAGAAGTGGGGCTGGCTGTCCGAGCCCTACAACGACTTCATCTTCGCGATCATCGGCGAGGAGCTCGGCCTCATCGGCACGCTGACCATCCTCGGTCTCTTCGCCGCCTTCGCCCTCGCCGGGCTGCGCCTGGTGACCCGCACCGACGACTTCTTCGTCCGCATCGCCACCGCCGGCATCTGCACCTGGGTGCTCGTGCAGGCGATGATCAACATCGGCGCCGTCATCGGGATGCTCCCGGTCATCGGCGTCCCCTTGCCCTTCGTCTCCTCCGGCGGGTCATCGCTCGTGACCTCGATGCTCGCCGTCGGCATCCTGCTCAGCTTCGCGCGGGGCGAGCCGGGGTGCTCTGAGATGATCGCCGCCAAGCCCTCGCGGGCGCGTGCCCTGCTCGCCCGCTTCCCGAGCAGGAGGACCTCGTCGCGATGACGCCCACCCGCCCCTCACGCATCCTGCTGGCGGGGGGTGGCACAGCGGGCCACGTCTCGCCGCTGCTCGCCCTCGCCGACTGCCTGCGCCGGCGCGACCCCGCCACGCAGATCCTCGCCCTCGGCACATCCGAGGGTCTGGAGTCCCGGCTCGTGCCGGAGCGCGGCTACGACTTCGCGACCATCCCCAAGGTGCCGCTGCCACGCAAGCCCTCCGGCGACCTCGTCCGGCTGCCGGTCAACCTCCGTCGCGCCGTCGCCGCGGCCGGGCGGGCCATCGAGCAGGTCGACGCGCAGGTCGTCGTCGGCTTCGGCGGCTACGTCTCGACCCCGGCCTACCTCGCCGCCCGCAAGGCGGGCGTGCCGATCGTCATCCACGAGCAGAACGCCCGCGCCGGGGTGGCCAACAAGGTCGGTGCCCGCTTCACGGACGTCGTCGGCGTGACCTTCCCCGGCACCAAGCTCTCCGGCAGCCGGGTCATCGGCATGCCGCTGCGCCCCGAGATCGTCGCGCTCGACCGGGCGGCCACGCGCGCGGAGGCCGCGCGGGCCTCGGGCTGCGCGAGGACCTGCCGGTCCTGCTCGTCACGGGTGGGTCGCTCGGCGCCAAGCGGCTCAACGACGCCTTCGAGGCGAGCGTCGCGACGCTGCGGACGCCGGCGTGCAGGTGCTGCACGCGACCGGGGCCGGCAAGGACTTCGTCGCCACCGGCGGCGACACCTCGGTGCCCTATGTCGTGCTGCCCTACGTCGACCGCATGGACCTGGCCTACGCGGCTGCCGACGCGGTCGTCTGCCGGGCGGGTGCCAACACCGTGTGCGAGCTGACTGCCGTCGGCCTGCCCGGCGTCTACGTCCCGCTGCCCATCGGCAACGGCGAGCAGCGGCTCAACGCGGCCGGGGTCGTCGAGGCCGGCGGCGGCCTGCTCGTCGAGGACGCCGACGTCGACCCGGCGTGGGTCGCCCGCGAGATCGTCCCGCTGCTGAGCGACCGGGCGCGCCTGGAGTCGATGTCGGCGCGCGCGCCGTCGGCACGCGACGCGACGAGACCTCGCG
>NZ_JBNFOF010000286.1:0-2663 GCF_057364645.1 Janibacter sp. CFPM2_SD2 | reverse complement strand
CTCGCGCTCGGCATTCGCCCGGCGGCTAGGCATCCCGCCCGAGCAGCTCGTCGCCGCCGTCGAGGACCCGCTGCAGCAGGTCGTCACCGAGGCCGCCTGCCCCACGGCGACGGCCCCTCCGGCGGGGACGTCGCCCCCGACAGCGAGGATGCCTCCGACGCCGAGCACCGTGCGGCCGTCGTCGCGAGGGTCGACGAGCAGGTCGACCTCGACACCCCGGCCGCCTGGGTGCTGCCGGTCTTCCCCGCCCCCGACGGCGAGGGCTGGGCGACGACGACGTGGCGCACCCGCCGCGGCTTCCTCGCCCTCGTGCCCGGCGACTCGCCCGCCGGTCTGCGGCTGCCCCTGTCCTCGATCGCCTGGACGGAGGGTCCCGACCAGCCGGAGCGGTCCCCCTTCGACCCGCGCGGAGCGCTGCCCGCCCTCGACCCGACGACGCTGCCGGCCAGCGATGCCGCACCCGCCCGGGTGCTGCCGATCGACGAGTCGCCGCGCACCGCCCTGGCCGTGCAGCACCGCGACGGGCACCTCTTCGTCTTCCTGCCGCCGGTGTCGCACCTCGAGGACGCCCTCGAGCTCGTCGGCGCCGTCGAGGGCGCCGCGGTCGAGACCGGCCACGCGGTCGTCCTCGAGGGCTACCCGCTGCCGGGCGACGACCGGGTCCGCACGATGTCGGTGACGCCCGACCCCGGCGTCATCGAGGTCAACGTCGCGCCGACCGCCTCGTGGGCCGAGCTCGTCGAGCAGACCGAGGGCCTCTACGAGCACGCGCGCCAGATCCACCTGTCGACGGAGAAGTTCGACCTCGACGGCGCGCACACCGGCACCGGCGGTGGCAACCACCTGACGCTCGGCGGGCCGACGGCCGCCGACAGCCCGATGCTGCGTCGACCCGACCTGCTGCGCTCGCTCGTCACCTACTGGCAGCACCACCCGGCCCTGAGCTATCTCTTCTCCGGGCGCTTCATCGGCCCGACCTCGCAGGCGCCGCGCGTCGACGAGGGCCGCGCCGACACGCTCTACGAGCTCGAGATCGCCTTCGCGCAGCTCGACCACGTCATCGCGATGGAGCACGTCGAGGCCGACGTCACCGAGCCGCTCGACGAGACCTTGCGGCCCAAGCGCGACACGCGCCCGTGGCTCGCCGACCGGCTGCTGCGCCACCTGCTCACCGACATCACGGGCAACACGCACCGGTCGGAGTTCTGCATCGACAAGCTCTTCGCGCCCGGCTCCGAGCGCGGGCGGCTCGGGCTGCTCGAGATGCGGGGCTTCGAGATGCCGCCGCACCCGCGGATGGCGCTGCTGCAGGCGCTGCTCGTGCGCGCGCTCGTCGCCCGCTTCTGGGCGGAGCCCTACACGGGGCCGCTCGTGCACTGGGGCACCCGGCTGCACGACCGCTACCTGCTGCCGGCCTTCGTCGCCGCCGACCTGCGCGACGTCCTCGACGACGTCAACCGCTACCTGGAGCGGGCCGGGGCCGGGCGCATCGACCCGGCGTGGTTCGACGCCTTCCTCGAGTTCCGCTTCCCGCGGCTGGGGGACACGACGATCGCCGGCGTCGAGCTCGAGCTGCGCACCGCGATCGAGCCGTGGCACGTCCTCGGCGAGGAGGTCAGCCAGTTCGGCACCGCCCGCTACGTCGACTCCTCGGTCGAAAAGGTCCAGGTCCGCGCCGTCGGCCTCGTCGAGGGCCGGCACGTCGTGACGTGCAACGGCGTGCCCGTGCCCATGGTCCCCGTCGCCGAGCAGGGCTGGGGCGGTCCCGTCGGGGCGAAGGGGAGCTCCGGCGCCTTCGTCGGCGGCGTCCGCTACCGCGCCTGGGCGCCGCCCTCGGCGCTGCACCCGACGATCGGGGTCCACGGTCCGCTCGTCTTCGACCTCGTCGACCGGTGGACCGGCCGCTCCCTCGGCGGGTTCACCTACCACGTGACCCACCCGGGCGGCGTCGCCTACGACACCTTCCCGGTCAACGCCGCGTCCGCGGAGTCGCGCCGGGCGGCGCGCTTCGTCGCGAGTGGTCACACCCCCGGCCCGGTCGACCTGTCGGCACTGCCCGACCCGATGACGGGCTTCGGCCCGGCCGTCACCGACTTCCCCGTGACGCTCGACCTGCGCCGCTTCCCCGGCACGGACCGACAGCCGGGCACCGAGGACGAGTTCGCCACCCCGCCGACCGAGGCGGTCGACCCGGGCATGCCACCGGTCGACGGTGAGCCGGTCGTCGAGATCACGGCGGAGGGCCCGGTGCAGGAGACCGTGGGCGCTCCCGACGACCAGGCCTGAGCACGCGGGGAGCCCGTCGGCAGCCAGCGCCGATCTCCCCTTCGAACTCTGCAAAACCCTAGGGTCCTGCGGAGTGGGCCGGGGGGAACTTCGCAAGACCCTAGGGTTTTGCGAAGTTCCGGGGGCCGGACGGCGTGGGAGCGCTCCCCCTGCCGTCAGCGCGGCGGATTCCCTAGGCTCCGACCATGAGTCCGGTGACCCACGGCGCTGACACCGCGCGCCTGCACGAGATCGCCGCCCAGCTCGGGCGGTGCGCCGACGACGTGCGCGACGTCGGCACCACGGGCAGCCGGCTGCTGACGGTGCTCGGCGACGCCTGGCAGGGCCCCGACGTCGAGCACTTCGCGCACGGCTGGGCCGGCGCCAGCCGGGTCGTC
>NZ_JBNFOF010000285.1:0-2691 GCF_057364645.1 Janibacter sp. CFPM2_SD2 | reverse complement strand
CGGACCGGGTGCGGTGCCCGGTCGCGACGAGGTCGTCGACCCCGATCTGCTCGGCGCCCCGGGCATAGGCGGCGACGAGCGGGTCGGCGCCGGTGAGCGGGGTCGGCCGCAGCCGGGCACGAAAGGGGGTCGACGACCCGACGTCGTGCGGCGGGGTCACGGGTGACGACGGCGCGCAGGCCGCCGACGGCGAGGGTACGAGCGCGTTGCAGGGTGGGCACGGGCGACTCAGATCGCGGCGAGGATGGCCTCGGTGACCTCGCGGTAGGCGGCGGCACCCTTGCTGGAGCGGGCGGTGTCGAGGATCGAGCGGCCCGCGGCCGGAGCCTCCGCGAAGCGCACCGTGCGCGGGATCGGCGGCGAGAGCACCGGCAGCTTGTAGCGCGTGCCGAGGTCCTCGAGCACCTCGCGGGCGTGGTTGGAGCGGCCGTCGTACATCGTCGGGAGGATGCCGATGGTCTTGAGCTTCTTGTTGAGCAGCTTCTTGACGTCCTTGACCGTGTCGAGCAGCTGGCCGACGCCGCGGTGGCTGAGCATCTCGGCCTGCATCGGGATGATCAGACCGGTCGCGGCCGTGAGCGCCGAGAGGGTGAGCACGCCCAGGCTCGGGCTGCAGTCGAGCAGGACGACGTCGTAGTCCTCGCGGACATCCTCGAGGACCGACTGGAGGACGAACTCGCGCCCCGGACGGGTGAGCAGCTGGGCCTCGGAGCCCGCGAGCTCGATCGTCGAGGGCAGCAGGTCGATGCCGTCGCTCGCCTCGAGGATCGCGTCGGCGATCTCGGCCTGGCCGAGGACGACCTCGTTGACCGACAGCTCGACGGCGTCGGGGTCGATGCCGAGGCTGAAGGTCAGGCTCGCCTGCGGGTCGAGGTCGACGAGCAGCACGCGCTTGCCGAGCTCCGCCATGGCGGCGCCGATCGAGGCCACGGAGGTCGTCTTGGCGACCCCGCCCTTCTGGTTGGCGACCGCGATGATCGCCGCCTTCTTCGCACGTGCCACGTGTGACGCCCTTCTGTCCGTCGGGATGCGCCGCCATCCTCTCAGGTCGGCGCCCTGCCGGGGCGTCACCACCCCGCGGCGCGCGTCACGTCGCGGCCTCGTCGAGGTGACGGGCTCCCCCTTCGCCCCGGGTCAGACCGCCTGCACGCGCCCGATGCGGCCCCGGCGGAAGGCCTCGACGAAGAGCGCGTGGTCGGCACGGACCCGCTCGGCGTAGGCGACGGCGAAGTCGACGAGGTCGCCCACGAGCTCCTCCTCGCGGCCCTCGAGGACCGAGGCGATCGCCTCCTCCGTCTGGAAGTCGACGACGGTGTGGTCGCTGTCGGCGTCGGAGACGCAGTGGATCTTGGCCGTCGCCCGCCCGAGGTCGCGCACGACCGGCTCCATGTCGACCGGCTCGTGCAGCTCGTCCCACGACAGGTCGATCTCGTAGGGCGAGACCTCGTCGACGACGAAGCCGACGCCCGCGACCGTCGTGTAGCCGAGCAGCGGGTCGGCGTGCACCTGCAGCGCCCGCTGGCTGACGACGGTCCGCTCCCCCTCGTGGGCGAAGAGGTCACGAGCCTGCGGCAGGTCGACGACGTCGGCGAGCGCGGGGTGGTTGGCCTGCTTCATCGACAGGAGGATGTCATTTTCGTGCGCCTCGTCGAAGCCCTCGATGAGCAGGCTGTAGGCCGGCAGACCGGCGCTGCCGATGCCGAAGCCGGAGCGCCCGACGACGTCCTTGACCTCGTAGAAGGTCTCGTGCTCGGCCCGCTTCGCCTCCGGGATCGTCTCGACGTAGCGCGCGAAGGCCTCGAGGACCCGCTCGCGCTCCTCGTCGTCGAGCCGGCGCACGCCGGGCCCGTCGGTGAAACGGCGCCCCTCGTCGGTCACCTCGCTCGCCGCGTCGAGCAGGGCGGCACGACTGCCGCGCCGGGCCGCCTGCAGGGTCGCGTGCAGCGCCCCCTCGGTGTTGCCGAGGCGCAGGGCGAACTCCATGTCGTCGGCGCCGTCGACGAAGTCGTGGACCTGCTCGAGGTAGCTGCGCAGGTAGGTCGCCGCCAGGTCACGGACGTCCTGCTCGGGCAGGGCCTTGCGCCAGCCCATGACCGCCAGCCCGGCGACGAATCGCCGCAGGTCCCACGTGTAGGGCCCGACATAGGCCTCGTCGTAGTCGTTGACGTCGAGGACGAGCTCGCCGTGGGAGTTGATGTAGGTGCCGAAGTTCTCCACGTGCAGGTCGCCGTGGATCCACACCCGCGAGGTCCGCTCATCGGTCCACGGCTCGTCGAGCGAGGCCATGTCGCGGTGAAAGAGGCAGGCGCTGCCGCGGTAGAAGGCGAAGGGGGAATCGGCCATCTTGCGGAACTTCACCCGGAAGGCGTCGGGCGCGGCGGCCATGAGGTCGGCGAAGGCCGACTCGAGGGTGTCGACGACGTGCTGCTGGCGAGCCCGCTCGTCGCCCGTCTCGACCCAGCTCATCGCAGGACCGGCAGCCCGGTGGCCAGCGACTCGAGGCGGGCGAGCACCTCGGGGTCGGTCGTGTTCTCACCGAGCCGGTTGGTCTTGCCGTCGCCGTGGAAGTCGCTGCTGCCGGTGACGAGCAGGTCGTGCTCGGCGGCGAGCTCGCGGGCCAGGCGGCGACCGGCGTCGTCGTGGTCGCGGTGGTCGGCCTCGAGGCCGAGCAGCCCGGCGTCGACGAGGCGG
>NZ_JBNFOF010000284.1:0-2710 GCF_057364645.1 Janibacter sp. CFPM2_SD2 | reverse complement strand
GCTTCGGGCTGCGACGGCTGGTCGCCGAGACGGCGGCCGACAACACCGCGAGCAACCGGGCCCTCGCCGGCGCCGCTTCACCGAGTGGGGCCGTGAGGCCGCTGCGGACGCCCCCGACGGATCGGTCGGGCCGCGGTCCACTGGGAGCGGCTGGCCTGACCCGCGACCTCGGACGGCTCAGGCGCCGACGACCTGCGTCAGGCCCAGCCAGGTCGCCATCCGGCCGAGCTCCTCGCCCAGCTCGCGTCGGTCGTCGGCTCCCCCGCGCCCCGGCTCCCAGGTGACCTGCCGGGCGAGCAGGGCGCCGGCGGCGCGGTCGGCCTTGAGGTCGACCCGCCCGACGAGGGCGTCGCCGAGGAGGAAGGGCAGCACGTAGTAGCCGTGGACCCGCTGCTCCGCGGGCGTGTAGATCTCGATGCGGTAGTGGAAGTCGAAGATGCGCTCCACGCGCGGTCGGCACCAGACGAGGCTGTCGAAGGGGGACAGCAGAGCCCGCGCGTCGACGGCTCGGGGACGTCGCGCGCCGGCGTGCAGCCACGCTGGCTGCCCCCACCCGCGCACCTCGACCGCCTCGAGCTCGCCGGCGGCGACGAGACGCCCGATTGCCGGGCGCACGTGGACTCGCTTGAGCCTGAAGTAGTCGGCGAGGTCGGCCTCGGTCGCCACACCCGTCGCACGGGCGGAGATGCGCACCAGCTCGGTGTAGGCCGCCTCCTCGGACGGTCGGGCGCTCGGGTCGAGCCACGGGGTGGCCTCGCGGGGAGGGACGACGCGCGCCAGGGCGGCATAACGACGCTCGAACTGCTGGGTCCGGCCCGCCGAGCTGATCGCACCGGCCCAGAAGAGGTGCTCGAGGGCGTGCTTGACGAGCGACCAGTTCCACCCCCAGTGCTCCTTGTCGCCGCTGCGCTCGTGCCCGAGCGCGGCCTCGATCTCGCGGGCGGTGCGCGGGCGTCCGGCCTCGACCTCCTCGCGCACCGCCGCGACGAGCTCGGGGTGCTCGCGCGCCACGCGCTGGATGCCACCCCAGGAGTCGTCGAGCGCCCGGCGCATGCGTGGGTGCTCCATGAGGGGCCAGGTGCTCGGCGGCAGCAGGCTCGCCTCGTGGGCCCAGTACTCGACGAGCCGGCGCGGCGCTCGGTCGCGCATCCGGTCCAGCAGTGCGGGGTCGTAGGGCCCGAGCCGGGAGAAGAAGGGCAGGTAATGGCTGCGGGTCACCACGTTGACGCTGTCGATCTGCACGAGTCCGACCGTGTCGACGACCCGCTGCAGGTCGCGCATCGTCGGGGCCCTCTCGGGACGCGCCCGGCCGAAGCCCTGCGCAGCGAGCGCGATCCGTCGGGCCGCAGCCGGCGTCAGTGTGCGCATCACCCCAGCCTGCCCTACCCCACCGACAGACAGCACGACCCGCACGGCGCGGAGGCCGTGCGGGTCGTGCTCGACGGTGGAGCGTCAGCGGACGGAGACGGGCTCCTCGACGCTGGTGCCGTTGACGGCGGTGCCGTTGACGTCGTCCTGGACGTCGAGGTGGATGACGCCGTAGGACCAGCCGCGTCGGCGGTAGACGACGCTCGGCCGGTCGTTGTCGGAGTCGTGGAAGAGGAAGAAGTCGTGGCCGACGAGCTCCATGCGGCGCACGGCCTCGGCGAGCGGCATCGGGGCGCTCTCGTGGACCTTTTCGCGGACCTCGACCGGGCTGTCGCCGATGGTGCCGAACTGGTCGGTCTCCTCGGCCCCGCTCTCGTTCGTGAGGTCCGTGGCCAGCGGCTCGGTGAGGTCGGCGGTCGCGGCCGCGACGGACGTGCGGCGCCGACCGCGCAGCACGTGCCTCTTGTCGTGGGCTCGGCGCAGGCGCTCGAGCAGCTTGTCGACGGCGAGGTCGACGGCGGCCTGCCGGTCGTCGTGGCAGGCCTCGGCGCGGATGACCGGTCCCTTGGACCGGCACGTGATCTCGACGCGCTCGCTGACCTTCGACTGACGGGGGTTGGGCTCGTGACTCACCATGACCTCGATCCGCTGGACGCGAGGGTCGAGCTGCGGGACCTTCGACAGCTTGCTGTCCAGGTACTCACGCAGTCGATCGGAGACGTTGACATGGCGTCCGGTGATGGCAATTTCCACGGAGTCCTCCTGGGGACGTCGGGTGATGCTGGGTAGACCGCCTGGCGAGGGCGTCACAGCCGGGGCACCACCTCCCGTCGCTGGCCGAGGTCGTCGTCGGGCCGCCGCCCGAGGACGCGGAAGGCCCCTGCGTCACGCCGGCCGTGCCGGTCGAACGAGGGACCCATGACGACACGTTAGTCCGCGGACGGACGGAAAGATAGGTGAACGCCCGGCGACCTGCGCGGGGTGACCATCGCGGCCGCCATCGTCACCGTCGCGGCCCCCGCCGAGAGCAGCGCGCGCTGCCCCTCGGACAGGGTCGCGCCGGAGGTGAGCACGTCGTCGACGAGCAGCAGTGCCGTCCGACGACCCGGCCCGGACGGGGCACGACCATTCGCCCCGCGCAGGTTGGCCAGGCGGCCGAGACGGTCCAGACCGGCCTGGTCGGCGGTCCGTCGCACCATCGAGAGCACTGGAGCCACCTCGACCGCCGGGCCGACGTGACGCGCGGCGTGGCGGGCCAGCAGCAGCATGGGCCGGTCTCCCCGGCGCCGGACCGCCGCCGAGGACGACGGGACCGGCACGAGCAGCACCGGACGCTCCCGCG
>NZ_JBNFOF010000283.1:0-2711 GCF_057364645.1 Janibacter sp. CFPM2_SD2 | reverse complement strand
CCGGCACCCGGCGTCGAGCGCCGGGAGCCGGTCGGGCCCGTCAGCTGCCAGCTGCGGAGGCGACGACCTCGCTGGCACCGACGACGCGGGCCTTGCCCTGCTCCGGGGTGACGAGCGCGAGGGTCTCGACGTGCTTGACCGAGAGCGCGCGCTCCACCGTCGACGCGTCGAGCACGTACTTGAGCGCCGGCTCGCGGACCTTGAGCTCCTTGAGCTTGTTGGTCGCGCGGATCGTGTCGGTGCGGGTCATCGGCAGGAAGGTGATCGCCCCGCCGTCGGCGAGCTCGAAGCTCACCGTCTCGCCCTTGGCCACCGTCTGGCGCTGCGCGTAGTAGCCGAGGTCCCCGAGGTCCTCCTTGGTCTTCGCGGCGTTCTTCTTCAGCGCCTGGGAGAAGCCGTCGCCGACGGACACCTCCTTGGAGGCCTTCTTCGACGCGGGGAAGGCGACCCCCTTCGCCCAGGCATTGGCGGCGGAGGTGACGTCCTGCTCGGGCGCGGAGGAGAGCTTGACCGCGGCTCCCTCCTCGACGGGCGGCAGCGCGGGGACGCTCGCCCCGGCGGCCATCGGCACGTCGGCGAAGAGCGTGTAGGCCCGGTCCGCGCTCTGCGCGACGAGCACGTGCAGGTGCTGCACGTCGCCGGTGCGCGAGGTCGCGAGGACGGCCCGAGGCCAGTCGGTGCCGCGGCTGACCGCGAGCACCTCGAGGTCCTTGGGGGTGGCCGTGGAGCGGCCGGAGACGTCCTTGCTCGTGACGACGGCCTCGATCTCGCGCAGGGCGGGGCCGCTGAGCAGCTCCTTGCGCAGCCGGGTGTCGTCCTCGGCGAGGCTCACGCCGGCGACGTCGCCGACGACCCGACTGGCGACCTTGGTCGCGGTCGTCGTCGTGATCGACGCGCCGTCGGAGCGCTCGGCCGGGGCGTCGTGGACACCGGCGATGGACGAGCCGACGCCGCAGCCACCAAGGGCGAGCGGGACGGCCAGGACGAAGGGGGTCAGACGGCGGCTCATGCGCGGGCCTCCTCGGTGGTCGGGCGGGCGGTCCGGTCACGGCGACCGCCGAGGCGCCCGAAGGAGCGGGCGAGCAGGGCCAGGCCGAGCAGCAGCACGACGATGCCGACGACGAGGGTCGTCAGGGCCTTCGTGCCCCAACCACCGTCGACGACGGTCATCGTCACGGAGTCGACCTCGGCGCCCGTGGGGGCCGCGACGACGAGGGTCTGCGGGGCGTCGGCCTGCTCGATGGTGCGGGTGACATCGCCGTCGCCGGTGGTCGTCTCCTGCCACACGTCGAGGGTGCCCGGCGAGACCGCCTTGCCGGAGCCCTCGTCGGTGCTCACGAGGGCCCAGTCGGAGACGTCGACGCCGGCCACGTGGGCGCGGGCGCCGTCGCCGAGGAGGGCCTCGACGTCGGAGGGGCGCGCGGTGCCGGACCACATGCGGCCGGAGCCGGTCGCGGTGATCTCGACGGGGTGGTCGACGCGGTTGAGCACGTCGGGCTCGAGGACGACGACGCGCTGGCCGGGCTCGGCGGTGAAGGTGGCGGTGCCGGAGGTGCCGAGGTTGGCGAGGAACCAACCGCCGACTACCGCGGCGACGAGGCCGAGGAGGGCCAGGATCGCGCCGGCCACGCGCTGCAGGAGCGTGCTCACATCGGGGACTTTCCGTGGGACATCAGGGGGTGCCCACCGAGGTGGCGGACGATCCACCATCCCAAAGACCCCCGAAGGTCACAAAATCGTCACGACTGCGTCGGGTCGTCGAGCAGGCCCCGGACCCGCTCGACCTTGGCGCTCATCTGGCCCGAGCGACCGGCGCGGATGTCGGCCTTCATGACCAGGCTCACCCGGTCTCCGTAGGGCCCCATCGCGTCGACACAGCCCTTGACGACGGCCATGACCTCGTCCCACTCCCCTTCGATCGTCGTGAACATCGAGCCGAGGTCGTGCGGCAGCCCGCTGTCACGCACGACCCGCAGGGCGGCGGCCACGGCCTCGGCGTAGGAACCGGTCGGGTCAGGCGTGGCCGGGGCGATCGAGAAGGCAAGCAGCACAGGGGACTCCGATCACTTCGTCATCTTGATCTGACCGTCGATGCGGGTCAGCACATAGGTGTGGGTCTCGGCGCTCGGGGGCTTGGCCTTGCCCTTGCCCTTGGCCTTGGGGTGGTACTCGATGGTGACGGTCGCGGCGCTCGCGTCCTCGTCCCACGACAGGTCCGTGACCTTGGCCTTGTCGATCGAGTCCCAGAAGCCGTCGTAGCCGGCCCGGTCGGTCTGCCGCGTCGGGGCGAGCATGTCCCAGGCCGCGTCGCGGTCGCTCGTCACGGTCGCGAAGTAGGTCTCGATGAAGTCGCTCGCCTCGTCCCCGCCGATCTGCTCCTCGTCCTCGTCGTCCGACGTCGTGGACTCCTCGGAGGAGGTCTCGGAGGTCGACGACTCGGTGGGGGTCGAGGTCGTCGTCTCCGTCGTCGTCTCGGTGAGCGTCTCCGGCTCGCTGGAGGTCGGCTCCTGCTGGGTCCCGGTCGTCGAGGAGCCGCCGCTCCCGGTGCCCTCGTCCCCCTGCGACATCGCGAAGGCGATCGCCCCGATCGCCAGCGCGACGACACCGGCGACGAGCACGGCCCACAGCAGGGCATTGCCCCGGCGCGGCGGCGGCGCCTGCCCCGTCTGACGAAGGGGGGCTCCCCCCGGTCCGCACCCGCCGCGGGGCCA
>NZ_JBNFOF010000282.1:0-2715 GCF_057364645.1 Janibacter sp. CFPM2_SD2 | reverse complement strand
CGGCGTCCCTGCGGTCGTCTGCCACCGGCGGGGGGTCCTGCGGGTCTGCGCCGCCTGCCGCAGCACCTCGGCTCGCAGCGCGGGCGGCGGCGTGACGGCGACGGTCTCGGCGAGCAGGGGCGGGACCGTGCCGAAGGAGTCGACCTCGTCGCGGCAGGTCGCGCAGCGGGCGAGGTGCTCCTCGAAGTCGGCGCGCTCGCCCTCGTCGAGGGCGTCGAGGACGTAGGCCCCGGAGAGGCTGTGCAGGTCGTCGCTCATGGGGTCACTCCCAGCTGGTCCCTCAGACGGATGAGTCCGTCGCGAATACGTGTCTTGGCGGTGCCGAGGGGCAGGTCGAGGAGACCGGCGACCTCGGTGTGGGTGTAGCCGCCGAGGTAGGCCAGGCTCACGGCCTCGCGCTGGACCTCGGTCAGGCCCTCGAGGGCCGCCCGCACGCGGGCGGCCTCGATGCGGGCGGTCGCGTGCTCCGCCGTGGTGTCGAAGTCGACCTCCCGCGAGCGGGCGTGCCACCCGTCGTCGCGCACGACGGACGCCTGGCTCGAGCGCACCCGGTCGATCGCGCGTCGGTGGGCCATGGTGAGCAGCCAGCCGATCGCCGACCCGCGCTGCGGGTCGAAGTGACTCGCCCGGCGCCACACCTCGAGGAAGACCTCCTGGGTGACCTCCTCGGACTGCGCCGGGTTGCGCAGGACCCGCAGCACGAGACCGTGCAGGCGCGGTGCCGTCTCGTCGTAGACGGCGGCGAAGGCGGCCTCGTCCCCCTTCGCCACTTGCTTGAGGCGGTGGGCGAGCTGGTCGTCGCCCCCGCGGCCGGACTCCCCGCGGGCGCCCGTGGGGGCGTCCGGGGGATCCTGCTCACGAGGAGGGGGCACGAGGTCCATGATGACGCGTCAGGTCACTTCGCCGTCGGCAGGAGCACCGAGTCGACGATGTAGACCGTGGCATTGGCGGTCTGGACGTTGCCGCAGATCACCGATGCCTTGCCGACAGTGAAGTCCTCGCCCGAGCCCTTGACGGTGAGCTTGTCGCCGGCGAGCGTCTCGTGGGTGCCGGCGAGGTCCTCGGGGGTCAGGCGGCCCTCGACGACGTGGTGGGTGAGCACGGTCGTCAGCAGGCCCTTGGGGTCGCCCATCGCCTTGTCGAGGGTGGCCTGGTCCATCGCGGCGAAGGCGTCGTCGGTCGGGGCGAAGACGGTGATGTCCTCGGCCGAGTTGAGGGTCTTGGCCAGATCGGCCTCGGTCACGGCCTTGACGAGGGTCTTGAGCAGCGGGTTGTTGCTCGCGGCCGTGGCGACGGGGTCGGTCGACATGCCGTCGAAGGAGCCCTTGCCGTCGGTGGGCACGGATTCGCAGCCCTCGCCGAAGGGAGCGTCCGCCTCCATGGAGGCGGTGGACGAGGACATCGAGTCGTCGGACCCCATCGACTCCGAGCTCGTGGACGAGGAGGCCGAGCCCCCGGCGTCCGAGCCGTCGTCACCGCAGGCGGTCAGGGCGAAGGGGAGCGCGGCTGCGGCGAGCAGGGCGACGGTGCGGGTCGTGGTCATGCGGGACATGTCGTGCCTCCGGTCATCGTGGGTGGCTGTGCGACAAGGAATTCGGAGCCGTCGGGCGTGCGGATGGGTCAGTCCGTCACGGTCACGGCGATCGAGTGCCAGCCGGTGGCGCCCGCGGGGAAGGGGGTGGCCTCCTGACGGGTCTGCACCTCGCCGGTGCCGTCGGTGGCGCGCACGGTGAGGTCGTGCCGACCGGGGGTGGCGTCCCACGGCAGGAACCACTGGCGCCAGCAGTCGACGTCGGCTTCGGTGCCGAGGGTGGCGCGCTGCCAGTCGCCGTCGTCGATGCGCACCTCGACGCGCGAGATGCCCCGTCGCTGCGCCCAGGCGACGCCCCCGATGACGGTGCGCCCGGGCGGGATGCGACGCAGCGCCCGGGGCGTGTCGATCCGCGCCTGGGTGCGCACCCGGCCGTCGGTCGCCCAGTCGCGGTCGGTCCAGTAGGCGCTCGCCGCGTCGTAGCGGGTGACGGTCATGCGGGTGAGCCACTTCGTGGCGCCGACGAAGCCGTAGAGCCCCGGGGTGACGAGGCGAGCCGGGAAGCCGTGCTCACGGGGCAGGGGAGCACCGTTCATGCCGACGGCGACGAGCGCGTCGCGGCCGTCGAGCAGCGCGGACAGCGGGGTGGAGATCGTCATGCCGTCGGTCGACGTCGACAGCACCTGCAGGTCGGGATCCCTCGGGTCGCGGTCGATACCGGCGCGGGCGAGCAGCTCGCGGGTGGGCACCCCGAGCCACCGGGCGGTGCCGATGTAGGGGCCGCCCACCTCGTTGGAGACGCAGTTGAGCGTGATGTCGCGCTCGACCATGGGCGTCGCGAGCAGCTCGTCGATGTCGAGGGTGACCTCGCGCGGCACGTCGCCGTCGATCGTCAGCGACCACTCGCCGGGGTCGACGCGCGGGGCGAGCAGCGCGGTGTCGATCCGGTAGAAGTCGGCATTGGGGGTGACGAAGGGGGAGATCCCCGCCGTGCCGACCTCGACCCCCTTCGGCAGGGGTGGTAGGGGCCGGGCCGGCTCGGGCAGGGTCAGGGTCGGGGGCGTGGAGCGGCCGATGAGGGCCTGGCCGGACCCCCCCGATGAGCAGGGCCGCCGCGCCGGTGCCGCCGAGGGCGACGACCCGGCGGCGCGTCGGCTGCGAGGGGGTCGGCGTGGGCGGAGCCG
>NZ_JBNFOF010000281.1:0-2855 GCF_057364645.1 Janibacter sp. CFPM2_SD2 | reverse complement strand
GCTCGCGGGCTTCGTCTTCACCGGCCGTGAGCGAGGCCGACCTCGAGGTGCCGCCGCTCGTCGCGGCCGACGCCGACCCGGCGCCCGCGGACCCTCCGGTCGACATGGCGCTGCTCGGCGACTCGGTCGGGGTCTCGCTCGGCAAGGGCTGGCGCGCCGAGGACCACCCCGGCGTGACGATGACCAACCTCTCGCGCATCGGCTGCGACCTCGTCGACGCCCCGCTGCTCGCCGACGGCTCCCCGATGCCCGAGGACGAGTCCTGCGACGAGTGGCGCCGCGACTGGCCGCAGCAGGTCGAGGAGGCCGGCGCCACCGACCTGCTCGTCCTGCCCGGGCCGCAGCTCATCGGCGAGCACGAGGTCGACGGCCGCACGGTCGGCTCGCGCTCGGACGAGCACGCGGCGCTCGTCACCGAGACCCTCGACGAGATCGAGCGGCGCGCCCACGAGGCGGGCGTCACCCACGTGCAGGTCGCGACGATGCCCTGCCGCGAGGTCGACCCGGACAGGCTCGACCCCTCGCTGCGGCAGTTCGCCGGTCCGATCTCCGACCCGGCCAATGTCGGCTGGGTCAACGACGTCGTGCGCGACTGGGCGCGTGGCGAGGGCGGGTCGCGAGAGACGAAGGGCGTCGACCGGCAGGTCCTCGACCTGTGGGAGCCGCTGTGCGGCGACGGCTACCTCGAGGAGATCAACGGCGTGCCGCTCTACTCCGACACGGTCCACTTCTCGCCCGCCGGGGCCGCCATGGTCTGGACCTGGCTGACCCCGAGGGTGGTCGAGGCGTCGCGCTCGTAGGGCGGTCGTAGTCTGGCGGCCATGAGCGCCTCGCCCGACGGGATGATCCCTCGCACACCGCCCGCGGCGGACCACGTGGACTACTCCGGGGAGGGGCTGTCCGAAGGGGAGGTGCCGGGTGCCCCCTTCGCGCTGGTGACGTCGTGGATCGACGCTGCCCGGGCGCGTCAGGCCGATCGTGGTGACGTGCCCGAGCCGCTGTCCTTCGCCGTCGCGACCGTCGACGCCGACGGGCGGCCGGACGTGCGCACGGTGCTCATGCGCTTCCTCGACGGTCGCGGCCCGGGCTTCGTCACCAACCTCGACTCGACGAAGAGCCGCCAGCTGCAGGCGACGCCGGTCATCGCCGCGACGATCACCTGGCCGGCGATGTTTCGTGCCATCCGCTTCCGCGGGCGGGCCGAGCTCGTGGCCGAGGCCGAGGTCGACGCCTACTTCGCCCAGCGCCCCCGCGGGTCGCAGCTGAGCGCGTGGGTCTCGCACCAGTCGCAGCCGATCGAGGGCCGCGAGTCGCTGGACCGGGCCTGGGCCCAGGTCGAGGAGCGCTTCGCGGGCCAGGACGTGCCGCGTCCCGACTTCTGGGGTGGCTGGCGGATCGTCTGCGACGAGGTCGAGGCCTGGGCCGGGCGCAGCGACCGGCTCCACGACCGCTTCCGCTGGACGCGCATCGCCGACGGCGGCCTCGACGTGCCGGGCGCCTGGACGGTCGGGCGCCTCCAGCCCTGAGCCCCGGCGACCGGACGACGACGTGACGTCAGGGAGCGGGTGCAGGGTGGGGGGTGGGGCACGGTCGCGGGCACAGGGCTGGGGGTGGCCCTAAGGAAAAGTCCGGACCGCTCTCCCCGCATCTCCCGGAGCGTAGGAGTCCGGACTTTCCCATGAGTCGGGCCGACCCCCACCCTGCGCCCGCTCCCTTGTCTCGCCACTCCACCCCGGGCCGGCTCCCTGTCATCACCAGTGATGCATGGAGGCCCGGATGACGCCGGCGACGTCCTCGTCGGTGACGGGGCGCGGGGCGGTGGCGAGCAGGCGCTGCTGCTGCATCGTGCCCGAGACGATGCCGTCGACGTCGGCCTCGCCGTAGCCGATCTCGGCCAGGCCCGAGGGCTGGCCGATGTCGTGCATGAGCCGTCGCAGCACGGCCGAGAGGCGCTCCGGCTCGGGGGCGTCGGCGTCCAGGCCCTGCGGGTCGAGCCAAGCGGCAGCGGTGAGGTGCCGCTGCGGGTCGGCCGCGTAGGTCATCGCGAAGGCCGCCGGCGCGGTCGAGGCGACGGCCATGCCGTGCGGGACCATCGCCTCGTCGACGTCGTAGTCGCGCGGCCGGAAGTCGGAGCCGAGGTCGTGGACCCGACCGGCGATCGGGTAGGCGTTGGCGTGCGGCACGTGCACCCCGGCGTTGCCGAAGCCCATGCCCGCGAAGGTCGCCGCGAGCGCCATGTCGACGCGCGCCTGCTCCTGCCCGGCGACGGCCCCGCGGAAGGCACCGGCGAGCAGCCGCATCGCCTTCTCCGCGTAGAGGTCGGAGATCGGGTTGGACCCGCAGTAGGGCACGCGCTGGTCGGCGCTCTTGTGCTCGTAGCTCGTGTAGGGCCGCGCGGTCCACGACTCGAGCGCGTGGCAGAGGATGTCCATGCCCGCCGAGGCGGTGACCCCCGCCGGCTGGGTCGCGGTCAGCTCGGGGTCGACGACGGCGAGCACGGGGCGCAGCCGTTCGTGGCTGATGCCGGTCTTGACCTTGGACGCGAGCACGTCGAGGACGCAGACGGTCGTCGACTCGGCCCCGGTGCCGGTCGTCGTCGGCACGGCGACGAGCGGCAGACGACCGGCTGCGTCGGGCGCGCGCCGCCGCCGACCGGTGCGTTGACGTAGTCCATGAGCTCGCCGGGGTTGCTCAGCAGCAGGGACACCGCCTTGGCCGTGTCGATGCTCGACCCACCGCCGACGGCGACGACGACGTCGGGGCGGGGACCCCCCTTCGCCCTCTCGACGGCGGCGGCCAGCGAGGCATCGCTCGGCTCGACGGCGGCCGAGTCCTGCACCTCGGCCGTCAGGCCG
>NZ_JBNFOF010000280.1:0-2862 GCF_057364645.1 Janibacter sp. CFPM2_SD2 | reverse complement strand
CCGGCTCGCCGCGGCCCTGACCCGGGACGAGGCGGAGACCGCGGGCTCCGGGCTGCGGGTCCGCGAGGTCCGCGCCGACCTGGGCGCAGGCGAGGCAGGCGCCGCGAAGGGGAGGGTGACGGCCCGCGAGGTCGACGCCCTCGGCGCCATCGAGCTCTCCTCCACGCCGTCCGGCCGGACCCCGAGACCGGGGCCGACGCCGTGCGTCGCGCCCTCGCCACCCGCGGCCTCGATCTGCTCACCTGGTCGCCCACCGCAGACACCCTCCGTCGACGCCTCGCCGCGCTCCACCACCACCTCGGCGACCCGTGGCCCGACGTGTCCGACGAGGCACTGGCCGCGCGGCTCGACGAGTGGCTCGGACCCGAACTGCAGCGAGTGGCGACGGGCACTCCCTTCGCCCGCCTCGACCTGACCGACCCGCTGCGTCGCCTGCTCCCGTGGCCCGAGGCGACCCGGCTCGACGAGCTCGCCCCCGAGCGCCTGCCCGTCCCCAGCGGGTCGACGGCAGCCATCACCTGGCCGCCGCACGACGAGCCCTCTGCCGCACCGGTGCTCGCGGTCAAGCTGCAGGAGTGCTTCGGCCTCGCCGAGACGCCTCGACTCGTCGACGGGAGGGTGCCGGTGCTCTTCCACCTGCTCTCCCCCGCCCGTCGCCCGCTCGCCGTGACCGACGACCTCGCGTCCTTCTGGTCCGGGCCCTACGCCCAGGTGCGCGCCGAGATGCGCGGCCGCTACCCCAAGCACCCGTGGCCGGAGGACCCGTGGACCGCCCCGGCGACGGCCCGCACGAAGCGCCGGACCTGAGCTTCGGCGTCAGCGACGGTCGGTGATCCAGGTAGTACCCGTCGGGGTCGTGCACCCGGACGTCGGTCAGCCCCCACGGACGATCCGTGAGGTCCTCGGCGAGATCGATGCCCGCGGCCACGAGCCGGTCACGCTCGGCCTGCACGTCGTCGACGACGAGCACGATCTCGGTCCCGCTCGGCACGTGCCGGTGCTCCGCCGGGCGGGCCGGCGACTCGACCATCCCGATCCGCACCTCGTCCCGCCCGACCGAGGCATAGGGCGGGTCGTCCTTGCGGCCGAGCACCTCGAAGCCCAACTATTCGTAGAAGCCCACGGCACGTCGATGTCCGCAGGGAAGATCTCGATCCTCAGCGTCGCTCCCATGCCGCCATCGTCACCGGCCCGGCGGGCTCACGCCAGCAACGTCCCGCTCGCCTGCGGCCAGGCCGTGCACAACCGGTAGCGGAATGGGCCCCTATCCCTTGGCGAACGGCGCGACATGCACCAGGACGACCTCTTGTGCTCGCCACCGGCCGGTCGGCTCACGCCAGCAAGGTCCGGATCGCCCGCCGATAACCGGGCGCCATGACCCGGGCAGCGAGCGCTTCGATCCACCGCAGCGGTCGCGGCAGCCAGGGCAGACGCACCGTCTGGCGCCAGGTGACGCGCGAGCCGTGACGAAGGGGGGCCACCGTCACCTCGATCCGGCCGCCGACGACCCGGCCGACCTTGTCGACGACCGCACGGCCGCTAGCTGCGTCGGACGGGGGCGACCACTCGACGACCCGCATGACGTCGTCGAAGCCGAGCGACCCCAGCGCGGTCCTGCCGGTGAAGCCGACGCCCGCCCCCAGCCGGGTCGCCGGCGGGTGGGGCGTCACCGTCGTCAGCGGGATGACGGCCGTGTGCCGATCGAGGTCCCACAGCCGTCGCCACGTCTCCTCGGGAGACGTCTCGGTCTCGACCCTGGTGCAGAACTCGCTCACGCGACCACAGTACGCAGCACCTCCGGCGCCCGACGCACGATCACGCGCTGCCCCCAGCCGAGGGTGAGGCGGTCCTCCTCCACCCCGTCGCCGAAGACAACGAGCCCCTCGGACTCGACGCCGAGCTCGAGGGCCGCGTCCGGCGCGAGTGCACCGGCGACGAGCTCGGCGCCGGTGCTCGGCGAGGGCCACGGCTCACGGACGAACCAGGTCAGCCGCGGCGACGTCGCCTCCGGCAGGTCCATCCCCGGCGCTGGATCCGCTGCAGCGAGGCGCACCAACCCGTCGAGCCGGTCCGGTGCCCACGATGACGCCCGAGGACGACTGCCGCTCGCGCCGGCCACCGACCGTGAGGGTGTAGCGCGCCGACTGGTGACCGGCCTGCCCGACGAAGATCTCGTTGAGCGCCAGCAGCCGCTGGCCGTCGTCGGCCACGGCCTCGACCATCGTCCGGTCGAGGGTACGGGCCGCGCCCCGTGCCACGGCGGTCAGCAGGCCGGCCACGTCGGACGCCCGGTGCGTCACGAGGACGCCGGCGTTGACACCGACCCGCGGGTCGACGCCGATGACCGGCTGTCCGTCGAGGTACTTCGCGAGGTTTGGCGACGAGGCCTCGGCCGACGGCGACGACGATGTCGCCGGCTCCATGACGAAGCGGGCCAGGTCGGCCCGCTCCACCCGGGCCCGCCGCCAGTCGGCCGGGATCGCCGCGGCGACGGTGGCCAGGGCGGCGTGCAGCGCCTCGTGGCCTGCGTCGACCTCGGCGAGCTCGCGCCCACGGGTGCCGAGGACGAAGCCGACCTGACCGCGCGTGCCGTGCCGGGCGATGAGCTCCTCGTACTCGCTCGCCCGGTGGGCGACGACGACCCGGGGCGTGGCCACCGCTCAGCCCTCCCCGGTCTGACCGGCGAGGCGGGCGAGCACGCTGCTCACGACATCGGGCGTCAGGACCAGCTGGTCGATCTGCGGCAGGTTGCGCGCGAGCTCCGCCATCGCCATGGCCATGAGGACCTCGGGCGCCACGCCCGCGTGGGCTGCCAGGCGGGCCCGCTCGGCCTCTGCGTCGGCCGCGCCCATCGCCTGCCGG
>NZ_JBNFOF010000279.1:0-2884 GCF_057364645.1 Janibacter sp. CFPM2_SD2 | reverse complement strand
CGCCGGTGAGGCCGGGGCGGAAGACGTCCTCCTCGCGCGTGACCTCGAGAAACCCGACCGGTCGAGGACCTCGGCCCCGTAGGACGCGCACCTCCGTCGCGGGCGATGCGCAGGAAGTCGGCCGGCGGCCGCCCCCTCGTGCCCGAGGTAGCTGTGCATGTGCGCGGCCGGGGCGTTGCGCGGCTCGCCGGAGTCGACGACGAGCACCGAGCGACGCTGCCGCGACAGCTGCAGGGCGGCCGCGAGGCCGGCGGCGGAGCCACCGACGACGGCGACGTCGACATGGCGCTCGATGACGGGGTGGCTCGCGTGGTGGTCGTGGCCGGCGGAGTTGTGGGCGGCGGGGTGCTCGGGCTGTGCGCTCATGACGTCCACCGTAGATGCGCCTGACGGATAGTGCATACTTGCTTGCAGAATCT
Organism: Janibacter sp. CFPM2_SD2; assembly: GCF_057364645.1. Lineage (NCBI taxonomy): Bacteria > Bacillati > Actinomycetota > Actinomycetes > Micrococcales > Intrasporangiaceae > Janibacter > Janibacter sp. CFPM2_SD2. The sequence goes on along the minus strand of NZ_JBNFOF010000279.1, from coordinate 2,465 downwards.
GCAAGACGTCATCGACACCCGAGGAGCACCGTGAGCGAGATCGAGCAGACCGTCCGGACCCGACTGCGCGGCCTGCGCCGCGCCCAGTCGCTCTCGCTCGACGACCTCGCCGAGCGCTCCCACCTCAGCCCCTCGACGATCAGTCGCATCGAGACCGGCAAGCGAGCGATCAGCCTCGATGTCCTGCTCCCCCTGGCCCGCGCCCTGCGCACCGACGTCGAGACCCTGCTCGCCGAGGACGACGACGAGGACGTCGTCATCCGCCCGACACCGACCCGCGAGCACGGCCGCACCACGTGGGTGCTCACCAAGGCGACGGCGACGACGACGGCGATGAAGGTGCGCCTCGAGCCCGGCCCCCGCCCGCAGCCACGGGTGCACCCGGGTCACGACTGGTTCTTCGTCCTCGAGGGCAGCGTCGAGCTGACCCTCGGCAACCGCGTCGTGCGCGTCGAGGCCGGCGAGGCAGCGCAGTTCGAGACGATGACGCCGCACGCCTTCGTCGCTGTCGACGGCCCGGCCGAGGTCGTCATGATCTTCGACCCGGACGGGCACCGGGTCCACCGACGTGATGGCGCCACGGACTGACCCCCTGCGTCGTGACCACCGAAGGTTAGGTTAGGGTCTCCTAATGTTCGAGCCGGTCACGGGACCGGCCTCCCCTTCGCAAGGACGACGACGATGCCCCTGACCCGCCTGCGCGCGACCACGACCGCGCTCCTGCTCGCCGCCCCGCTCGCCCTCGCCGGGTGCGGCTCCGACTCCGGCTCGCACGCCGACGCGACGTCCGCCGGTGGGAGCGACGCCTTCCCCGTCTCCATCAAGAGCGCCCTGGGCACCGCCGAGATCCCCGAAGAGCCGAAGAAGGTCGTCACGCTCGGCCAGGGCTCCACCGAGACCTCGATCGCCCTCGGCACCATCCCCGTCGGCATGGAGGAGTACGCCTGGGCCGCGGACAAGACCGGCTACACCCCGTGGGTCCACGAGGCCGTCACGGACGAAGGGGGCGAGCTGCCCGAGTTCGTCGGCGCCGGCGAGGAGCTCGACATGGAAAAGATCGTCGAGCTCGAGCCCGACGTGATCCTCGCCCCGTGGTCGGGCATCACCCAGGAGCAGTACGACTCGCTCAGCGAGATCGCCCCGACGGTCGCCTACCCCGACCAGGCCTGGAGCATCGACTGGGACGAGCAGATCGAGACGATCGGGACCGCCCTGGGCAAGGAGGAGGACGCCGACAAGCTCGTCGTCGACCTCGAGAAGCAGCTCGCCGACGAGGCGAAGAAGCACCCTGACTGGAAGAACTACAGCTTCAGCTACGTCTACACGACGCCCGACACCCTCGGCGTCTTCAAGCCGACCGAGCAGCGCGCCGACATGGTCCGCAAGCTCGGGCTCAAGAGCGACCCGGCGATCGACAAGATGGAGGAGACCGAAGGCACCGACTCGGCGGTCATCGGCTACGAGAATGCTGACCAGCTGAACGACAGCGACCTGATCTTCACCTTCTACAGCGACCCCAAGGCGAAGGAGCAGGCGCTCGACAACAAGCTCTACGCCTCCATCCCGGCGATCAAGGCCGGTGCCGTCGTCTCCAGCGAGGACAACGCCTTCGTCACCGCCTCGTCGATGATCAACCCGCTCACCGTGCCCTACGCCCTCAAGACGTACCCGGACATGATCGACGCGGCCATCGCCAAGGCCGAGAAGAAGTAGCCTCCGCCGCGTGACCTCGCGCCCCACGGCACGACGCACCCCACGGACCGCGCTGGTCCTCGTGGGGTGCGTTGCCGTGCTCACCCTCGTCGCCCTGACCTCGCTGGCCGTCGGCTCGAAGTCGACGTCGCTGCCCGAGGTCGTCGACGCCCTCACCGGCCGCCCCGACGCCTACCTCGCGACGGTGCTCGACGCCCGGATCGAGCGCACCCTGCTCGCCATGGGGGTCGGCGCGGCCCTGGCGGTCTCCGGCGCGATCATGCAGGCGGTCACCGTCAACCCGCTCGCCGACCCCGGCCTGCTCGGCATCAACGCCGGCGCCGCCGCGGCGATGGTGACCGCGAGCGTCTGGCTCGGCATCTCCACGGGCACGGTCGCCTCGGCGTGGGTGGCCCTGCTCGGCGGCGGCATCGCCGCCCTCGTCGTCCACACCATCGGCACGGCCGGCGACACCGGCGCCAGCATGGTCCGGCTCGTCCTCGCCGGTGCCGTCGTGGCGGCGGTGCTCACCGCCTACGTCCAGGCGATCGCGCTGTCCCTGCCGCGGCACTTCGACAACTACCGCTTCTGGGTCGTCGGCTCGCTCGGCGACGGCGGCCTCGACCAGTTGCGGGCGGTCGCCCCCTTCGTCGTCGTGGGGCTGGTGCTCGCGCTGCTCTGCGCGAGCAGCCTCAACGCGCTCGCCCTCGGGACGGAGGCGGCCGCGGGCCTGGGGGTCAACACCGCGCTGGTGCGCACCGCCGCCCTCGGGG
>NZ_JBNFOF010000278.1:0-2898 GCF_057364645.1 Janibacter sp. CFPM2_SD2 | reverse complement strand
TTCGTCACCTCGGACGGCCGGTCGCGATGGCGCCGTGACGTCCGGCGTCGCCGTCGGCGCCGAGAGCCCGCGAGCGGTGAGCGCCTCGCGCACCGAGCTGACGAGCGCGGCGTCGACGCCCTCGGCGCTCGTCACGGCGAAGGTCGTGCCCGCGTCGCACAGGGTGCTCGGCACGGCGGCCGTCGCCGGTGTGGCGAAGGTCAGCGCGAGGCCTCCCGACATGACGAGTCCGGCGATGGTGGTCCTGGCAATGGTGGTGCGCACGTCTGCTCTCCCCATGACGAAACGGCGAAGGCGCTCCCCCCACGGGCGCGCCGATGGTCGGAAGATATACCCACCCGGGCCGGGCGGGAAGCCCCCTTCGCAAGGTGCTGGCTGACGGTGGCTGCTGGCAGGGTGGGGCCATGGGCGAAGCGGACAACGAGCACGGCCACCGGCACGACAGGGACGCGAAGCACTTCGACGACACGGCCGCGACCTGGGACGACGACCCCGACAAGGTGCGCCAGTCGAATGAGGTGGCGGCGGCGATCGCGGGGCGGGTCCCCCTTCGTCCGCGGCTGCGGCTCCTCGACTACGGCGCCGGCACGGCCCTGGTGACCACCGCACTGCTGCCGCACCTGCCGGAGGTCGGGGTGACCGTTGCCGACAGCTCCTCGGGGATGCGGCAGGTGCTCGCTGACAAGGTGGCCGGTGGCACGCTGCCGTCGCCGACGCGCGTGTGGGACCTCGACCTCGAGACCCAGCCGGTGCCCACGGAGCGCTTCGACCTCGTGGTCACCTCCAACGTCCTGCACCACGTCGGGGAGCTCGACCGGGTCCTCGCCGGCTTCGCCGAGCTGCTCGACGCCGGTGGGTGGGTGGCCGTCGCCGATCTCGACCGCGAGGACGGCAGCTTCCACGACCACGACTTCGGCGGGCACCACGGCTTCGACCGCGCCGAGGTCGCGAGCCGGCTCGCGTCAGCTGGCTTCGTCGACGTGACCGTCGGCGATGCCGGCCACGTGCACAAGCAGGACCGCGACTACCCGGTCTTCCTCGCCGTCGGCCGCCGGGCGTGATGCGCACCGTCGGCGACGCCGAGCGCCGCGCCCGCCTGGCGACACGGCACGCACTGCACCCCGACCACCACGCACCCGACGTCCTCGGCGCGGCCCGCTCGGTGGTCTGCCTGCACGCGACCGAGGCCGCGACCGTGCACCTGGCCGTCGGCGCCCGCACCACCGGGGTCACCCCTCGACGTCGACACGGTGCTCTACGACGACCGCGGCATCGTCAAGCAGCTGGCGATGCGCCGCACGCTCTTCGCCTTCCCCCGTGACCTGCTGCCCGCCGCGCTCGCCGTGGCCCGCGAGCGGATCGCGCCCGAGCAGCACCGGCTCGTCGCCCGCGACGCCACGCGGCACGGCATCGCCGACGACGGTGCGGCCTGGCTCGAGACGGCGGGAGCCGCGGTGGAGCGACGGCTGGCCGGCGGCGAGGCGCTCCCGGCCGCCGTGCTGCGCGCCGAGCTGCCGGAGCTGTCCGGGGCGATCACCGTCAACGAGGGCAAGCGCTACGGCGGCACCTTCAACCTCGCGCCGCGTGTGCTCACCTGGCTCGGGGCGCAGGGGCGGATCACCCGCGGGCCCAATGCCGGTCACTGGCGCCTGTCGAAGCCCGCGTGGACCCTCATGGACGCGTGGCTCGGCGAGGAGCCCGCCGTCCCCGACCTCGCGGCCGGCTACGCCGAGCTCGTGCGCCGGTGGCTGGTGCGCTTCGGCCCCGGCACGACCGAGGACGTGCAGTGGTGGCTCGGGGCGACGAAGGGGGCCACCCGCGCGGCCCTCGCGGACGTCGGCGCCGTCGAGGTGGGGCTCGAGGGTGGCGCCACGGGGTGGCTGCTGCCCGACGACCTCGAGCCGGTCGCCGAGTTCGGCCCCTGGGCGGCCCTGCTGCCGACGCTCGACCCCACGACGATGGGGTGGAAGGCCCGCGACTGGTACCTCGACCCTGCCCACCGCGAGCTGCTCTTCGACAGCAACGGCAACGGCGGCACCACGGCCTGGTGGGACGGCCGCATCGTCGGCGCGTGGGTGCAGGACGACGACGGCGTCGTGTCCGTCGTCGAGTGCCCGGGCACCGACCTCGGGAGCGAAGGGAGGTCCGCTCTCGCCGTCGAGGCGGAGCGGCTCACCGCCTGGCTCGACGGCGTGCGGATCACCAACGTCTACTCGTCGCGTCTGATGAAGGGGCAGGCGCTGCCCTAGGCCGCGGGGCGCCGACGCGCCGGCTATCGGTCGGAGGTCTGCGGGGCCGGGCTCGTCGAGCCGCCGGAGGACGGCTGGGTCGTCGGGTCGCTCGTCGCCGGGGGCGTCGAGGGCTCTGTCGTCGGGACCGTGGTCGTGGGCTGCGTGCTCGTCGGGGTCGTCGAGGTGGGCGTCGTCGTGGTCGGCGGCGCGACCGTGAAGGACGACGGCGGCACCGTCGTGGACGACGTCGAGGTCGACGACGACGTGGTGGTCGTCGTGGTGAGCGACGGGGTCGTCGACGTGGACCGGGGGGCGCTCGTGGTCGTCGGCGGTGGTGCCTGCGTCGTCGTGGGGGCCGGCGGCGCTGTCGTCGTCGGAGGCGGTGCGACCGGCGCCGTCGTGGTCGGCGCGGGGGTGGTCGTCGAGCTCGTCGACGAGGTCGACGTCGGCGTCCCGGTGGTCGTCGTGTCACTCGTCGTCGTGGTCGTGACCTCGACCGGGATCGCCGTGTCCGCCTCGCGGGTCAGGGCGAAGGCCACGCCCGCACGAGCACGACCGCGCCGACGAGACCTGCGACGAGGAGGCCGGCACCGCGACGCCGCCGCGGGCGCGCACCAGGGCGAAGGGAGGCGGCCGCACCTCCGCCGGCCACGACGCCGGTGGCACC
>NZ_JBNFOF010000277.1:0-2958 GCF_057364645.1 Janibacter sp. CFPM2_SD2 | reverse complement strand
GCCGAGCGGAGCGGCCGCCTGCGGGCCGACGCCGCCGAGAGCACTCCTGACCACCCTCGACCGAGGAGACCCCGATGACCACCGCCCCCCGTCGTCGCCCGCACGCGCGACGAGCTCGTCCCGGCCCGCGCCGCCCTCACCGACGGCGACGTCGCGGTCGTCATGACCATGGGCGCCCTCCACGAGGGCCACGCGCGGCTCATCCGCACCGCCCGCGAGCGGGCGCGGCACGTGCTCGTGACGATCTTCCTCAACCCGCTGCAGTTCGGGCCCAAGGAGGACCTGTCGCGCTACCCGCGCACCTTCGACTCCGACCTCGAGATCTGCACGCGCGAGGGCGTCGACGTCGTCTTCGCCCCCACGCCCGACGTCATCTACCCCGAGGGCGACCCCGGCGTGCGCATCTCGGCCGGCCCGCTCGGCGACGTCCTCGAGGGGCAGTCGCGCCCCGGGCACTTCGACGGCATGCTCACCGTCGTCGCCAAGCTCATGCACCTCACCCGCGGTGACCTCTTCTACTACGGGCAGAAGGACGCGCAGCAGCTGCTGCTCATCAAGCGCATGGTCCGCGACATCGACTTCCCCGGCAGCGTCGTCGCCGTCCCCACCGTCCGTGAGGAGGACGGCCTGGCGATGAGCAGCCGCAACACCTATCTCTCGCCGAGCGACCGCGAGACCGCGCTCGCGCTCTCCCGCGCGCTGCGGGCCGGCGCGGCGCAGGCGGTCGAGGGCCCCTCGGCGATCCGACGGGCCGCGCGCGAGGTGCTCATCGAGGAGCCGCTCGCGCTCGTCGACTACCTCGTGCTCGTCCACCCGACGACGCTCGAGGACGTGCCCGAGTGGTACAAGGGCGAGGCCCTGCTCGCCGTCGCCGCCCGGGTCGGCACGACCCGCCTCATCGACAACGTCCCGGTGCTCGTCGGCCCCGGGGGCGGGGCGCGGGAGACCTTCGCGGAGACGTCCGCCGGCTGATCCCAGTGCGCGGCGAGGGGCACGCACGCGACAGTGAGAGACTGGGGAACGCTCACCCGCCGCCACAGACGAAGGACACTCGCGTGCAGCGCTTCATGCTCCACAGCAAGATCCACCGCGCCACCGTCACCCAGGCCGACCTGCACTACGTCGGCTCGCTGACGATCGACATGGACCTCATGGACGCCGCGGGCATGCTCCCGGGCCAGCAGGTCGACGTCGTCGACATCGACAACGGCAACCGTCTGACGACCTATGCGATCGAGGGCGAGCGCGGCAGCGGCATCGTGTGCATCAACGGCGCGGCCGCCCGGCTCGTCTCGCCCGGCGACCTCGTCATCATCATCGCCTACGCGGCGATGGACGACGACGAGGCGCGCACCTTCGAGCCCAACGTCGTCTTCGTCGACGGCGACAACAAGATCGTCGAGCAGTACCACGACGCCGGCGACGTGCCCGACGGCTACGGGCTGAAGACCTCGGCCGTCACCCACCGCGACGACCGTGCCTGAGACCGCGGGGCGCCCCCGCGCCCGTCGTCGTCCCCCCGCCGCCTCGGCGCCCCCCGAGCCGGGGTGGACGACCCAGGCCGATGTGCTCGTCGTGGGCTCCGGCATCGCCGGACTGACCTGCGCGCTACGGCTGCGCGAGCACGTCGACCGCGTCCTGCTCGTCACCAAGACCCGCCTGTCGGAGGGCTCGACGGCGTGGGCCCAGGGCGGCATCGCCGCGGCCCTCGCCCCCGAGGACTCCCCGGGCGAGCACCTCGACGACACCCTCGTCGCGGGCGTCGGCCTGTGCGACGAGGACGCCGTCGAGGTCCTCGTCACCGAGGGCCCAGCCCGGGTGCGGGAGCTCATCGACCTCGGCGCGCAGTTCGACCGGGACGCCGCCGGTGAGATCACCCTGACGCGCGAAGGGGGCCACCACCGCGACCGCATCGCGCACGCCGGCGGCGACGCCACCGGCGCCGAGATCTCCCGGGCGCTCATCGCCCAGCTCGAGGCCGTGCAGGCCGACCCCGGTATCGAGGTCATCGAGCACGCCCTCGTCGTCGACCTGCTCACCGCGACCGACGGCAGCGTGTGCGGTGCGACCGTGCACGTCATCGGCGAAGGCGAGATCGACGGTGTCGGCGCCGCCCGCGCCCGGGCCGTCGTCCTCGCGACCGGCGGGCTCGGCCAGATCTACTCCGCGACGACCAACCCCTCCGTCGCCACGGGCGACGGCATGGCGGCCGCCTGCGTGCCGGTGCAGCGCTCGCCGACCTCGAGTTCGTGCAGTTCCACCCCACCGTCATGCACCTGGGCGAGGGCGCGACCGGCCAGCAGCCGCTCGTGTCCGAGGCCGTGCGCGGCGAGGGCGCCGTCCTCATCGACACCTCGGGCGAGGCCTTCATGGCCGGCGTGCACCCGATGGCCGACCTGGCCCCGCGCGATGTCGTCGCCCGGGCGATCCTCGAGCGGATGGAGGCGACCGGCACCGACCACGTCCTCCTCGACGCGCGACACCTGGGCGGCGACTTCCTCGAGCGCCGGTTCCCCACGATCGTCGCCCGCTGCCGCGAGCTCGGGATCGACCCGGCGACCGATCCGATCCCGGTCGCGCCGGCGCAGCACTACGCCTCCGGCGGCGTGCGCACCGACCTGCGCGGTCGCACCAACCTGCCCGGCCTCTACGCCTGCGGCGAGACCTCGTGCACCGGGGTCCACGGCGCCAACCGGCTCGCGAGCAACTCCCTGCTCGAGGGCCTCGTCTTCGCCCACCGCATCGCCGAGGACCTCACCACGCGGCTGGCCGCGGGCGAGCTGCCGCTGCTGGAGCCCGAGGACCCCACCACGACGAAGGGGGACTCCGGCCTCCTCGACGCCGCCCACCGCCGCGAGGTGCAGCAGGTGATGACCCGTGGCGTCGGCCCGCTGCGCTCCGCCGAGTCGACCGCGGGGCGCGCTCGCCGGGCTCGCGGAGCTCGGCCGCCCGCGCACC
>NZ_JBNFOF010000276.1:0-2989 GCF_057364645.1 Janibacter sp. CFPM2_SD2 | reverse complement strand
GTCGCCGGGGGCGGCCTGACGGCCTTCGGCCTGTCGCAGCAGGAGACCCGCATGCCCCCGCCGGCCGCCCTGTCCGAGGGCGGGCACGCCGAGCACGTCGTCGAGCACGAGCTCGTCACCATCGGCCAGCCCGACCTCCGGGTCCGGCCACGCGGGGCACCACATGGGCCCGGGGACGAGCAGCCCGGCGAGCCCGAGCGCGGCCGCACCGGCCACCACCGCACGGATGGCCCGCTCGCGGCCGACGTCGGTGTCCATCCCCTCGCTGGGGGTCACCAGCTCGGTCATCGACCTCGGCCTGCAACCGGACGACACCATGGAGGTGCCCCAGGACGCCACGAGCACCGGGTGGTTCACCGGCAGCCCCACCCCCGGGGAGCTCGGTCCGGCCGTCCTCGCCGGTCACGTCACGTGGGACAAGCGGCCCGCGGTCTTCTTCGAGCTGGGCTCGATGCGCGACGGGCAGCGGGTCGAGGTCTCCCGCGCGGACGGGTCGACCGCGGTCTTCGAGGTGACCGACGTCGGCCAGTACCCCAAGACGGACTTTCCCACCGACGAGGTCTACGGGGAGGTCGACCACGCCGCACTGCGGCTGATCACCTGCGGCGGTCACTTCGACGGCGAGACGGGTCACCACGTCGACAATGTCGTGGTCTACGCCGAGCTCGTCGACGAGCGCTGAGCCAACGGCGGTCGGGGCCACACCCTCGCGCTGGTCGAGGAGCGTGCGCAGCACGCGTCTCGAGACCCGCGCTCAGCCCCGCTGGGCGAGGTAGGCGTCGATCTCCGCCGCGGTGGGGGCGGTCGTCGGGCCCTTGCGGGTGACCTTGATGGCCCCGGCCGCATTGGCCCGGCGGCAGGCATCGGGCCAGGCCACCCCCTTCGCCACCTCCGCGAGCAGGACTCCGGTGTGGGTGTCGCCGGCGCCATTGGTGTCAACCGGCGTCTCGGGGTACCCGGGCACGAGGGTCGTCACGCCGTCGGTGTGCACCGCACACCCCTGCTCACCGTCACGGACGACGGCGACGGCACCCGGCTTCAGCAGTGCGGCCACGGCCTCGGCGGCCGGCCCCATCCCCTTCGCTCCGCCGAAGTCCTCGGACTCCTCGGCGTTGCCGGTCCACACGTCGGTGAGCGCGACGACCCGGGAGCGAAGGGAGGGCTCCAGCTCGGCGAAGACCGCACCGGGGTCGAGGACGACGAGGACCTCGTCGGGCAGCGACTCCAGCCAGGCGAGGAGCGGGTCGCGGGTGCGGCCCACGAGGCTGTAGCCGCTGACGCACACGAGGTCCCCCGCGACCGGCGCGCTCGTCGCGAGCGACTCGACGCTGATGTGCCGCTCGGCCTCCTGCGTCGTGACGAAGGTCCGCTCCGCGGAGGGCTCGACCATGACGATGCAGACACCCGTGTCGAGGTCCTCGACGACGGGCGCCGAGAGGGTGACGCCGTCGGCGGTGAGGGTCTCGCGGACGAGGTCACCGTTCGGGCCGCGCCCGTGGGCCCCCGCATGCACCGCTGCGGCGCCGGAGCGCACGGCCGCGAGCAGGATCGTCACCGCTCCCCCGGCGTAGCGAGCCACGGAGGTGGCCATCGAGTTGCCGCCGCGGCGGGGCAGGTCGGGCACCTCGACGACGACGTCGACGAGCGCCTGTGCGGTGTGGATCACCCTCGGGCTCATGGGGGCACACGCTACCGACGGACGCGGTCCGGCAGACTGCGGGCATGACGCACACCCCCCGCTTCGCCTCGGTCGACGACGTCACGGAGCGCCTGGCCGAGCACGGCTACCTCGCCTCCGACGAGATCGCGACGACCGTCTACCTCGCCGACCAGCTCGGCAAGCCGCTGCTCATCGAGGGTCCGGCGGGTGTCGGCAAGACCGCGCTCTCCGCGGCCGTCTCGGCGGCGACGGACGGCGAGCTCGTGCGCCTGCAGTGCTACGAGGGCGTCGACGAGGCCCGTGCGCTCTACGAGTGGAACCACGCCAAGCAGCTGCTACGCATCACCGCGGCCGGCGCCCACCACGACTCCGCCGGCGCCGACGAGGCGGACTGGACGTCGGTCAAGGAGGACATCTTCACCGACGAGTTCCTCCTCTCCCGGCCGCTGCTCACCGCGATCCGCAACGAGCACCCGACGGTGCTGCTCATCGACGAGCTCGACAAGGCCGACGTCGAGATCGAGGGGCTGCTGCTCGAGGTGCTCTCCGACTTCCAGGTGACCGTGCCCGAGCTCGGGACGATCCGGGCGAGCCAGACCCCCTTCGTCGTCCTGACCTCCAACGCCACCCGTGAGCTGTCCGAGGCCTTGCGCCGACGCTGCCTCTACCTGCACATCGACTACCCCGAGTCCGACCTCGAGCTGCGGATCGTGCGGCTGACCGTGCCCGACCTCGACGAGACGCTCGCCGCCTCCGTCGTGCGGCTCGTCGGCGCGCTGCGCGAGATGCGGCTGCGCAAGTCACCCTCGGTCGCCGAGACCATCGACTGGGCCCGCACGCTCGTCAGCCTGGGCACCGACGGCGAGCTGCAGCCGGAGCTCGTGCGCTCGACCCTCGGCGTCGTCCTCAAGCACCGCGAGGACATCGAGCTCGCGGTGCAGACCCTGGACCTGGACCGTGCCCTCGCCTGACCCGCTCGGCGAGCGGCTCGTCGACCTCGCCCGAGCGCTGCGCCGGCACGGCGTGACGGTCGGGACCTCAGAGGTGGCCGACGCCGCCTCTGCCGCAAGGGCGCTCGGCCTCGACGACCGCGAGCGCCTGCGCACCGGACTCGCCGCGACGATGATGCGACGGTCAGCGGACCGGGCCTCTTCGACCAGCTCTTCGACATCCACTTCCCCCTGCCGTGGGTCACCGCACCGGCGACGCGGCCGACCTCGCGCCGACGGACACCGCGGGCGCCCGCGAGCGCGCGGCCGCGTCCGCGAGGAGCTCGTCGGAGGCCCTCGCGCGCGGTGACCAGCAGGAGCTCGACCGCTCGCCGCGCGG
>NZ_JBNFOF010000275.1:0-3002 GCF_057364645.1 Janibacter sp. CFPM2_SD2 | reverse complement strand
CCGAGCCGGGCTCCTCGCTCGCGCTGCACGCCGCGCGCCTCGTCGCCCGCACGAGCGACGACGTCGAGGGTCGGCTCGTGCCGTGGTCGCAGGGCCGGGACCTGCCGGCCGGGCTCGAGGGTGATGCCGACTTCCGCTGGATCCTCATCGGGCAGCTGACCCGCCGTGGTCTCGTCGGCGCGGCCGAGGTCGACGAGGCCCTGGCGCAGGACCGCACGATGTCGGGGCAGCTCGGCGCACTCACCGCTCGCGCCGCGATCCCCACCGAGGAGGGCAAGGCCGCGGCCTGGGCCGACCTGACGACCAACCGGGAGCGCAGCAACCACGAGCTCGTCGCGATCGCCGCCGGCTTCTGGGGGCCGGCCGACCGCTCGCTCGTCGAGCCCTACGTCGAGCGCTACTTCGCCGACGTCCCGCCGATGCGGGAGTGGCTCGGCGAGGACGCCCTCGCCCGCGTGGCGGCGATGACCTACCCGTCGCGCTTCGTCAGCGACGAGACCCTCGAGCTGTCGCGGGCGACGCTGGCGCGCACCGACATCGACCAGGGCGTGCGGCGCTCGATCGTCGACGCGCAGTCCGAGCTCGAGGAGGCCCTGGCCTCACGCCGCGCCTTCCCCGCCGCACGACCTTAGGCAAATGCGGCCAGGGTGCGCACGACCTCAAGGACATGCGAACCCGGGTGCGCACGACCTCAAGGAAATGCGGAGGTCTCAGGCGGTGATGACGATCCGACCGGTGCTCGACCCGCCGGCGAGGCGGGCGAGCGCGGCCGGGGTGTCGGCGAAGTCGTAGGTCTCGGCGACGAGCGGGGCGACCTGCCCCGCGTCGGCCAGTCGCACGAGCTCGGCGTGGGCGTCGAGCACCGACTGGGGGTCGTGCTGCTGGTAGAGGCTCCAGTGCAGCCCGAGGATCGTGTAGTTCTTCACCAGGGCGTGGTTGAGCCGCGGCTCGGGGACCCGGCCGCTGGCGAATCCGACGACGATGATCCGGCCCTCGAAGGCGATGCACTTCGTGCTCTGGGTGAAGGCCGTGCCGCCGACGGGGTCGTAGACCACGTCGACGCCGCGGCCGTCGGTCGCCTCCTTGACCGCCTCGATGACGTCCTGCTCGCGACGGTCGACGACGACGTCGCAGCCGAGGTCACGCGCGATCTCGACCTTGTCGGCGCCACCGACGACGCCGATGACCCGCGCTCCGGCCGCCTTCCCCAGCTGGACGGCCGCCGACCCGACGCCACCGGAGGCGGCGTGGACGAGGAGGGTCTCCCCTTCGCGCAGGTGGGCCCGGCGGTGCAGGCCGAACCAGCCGGTCTGGTAGCTGATCATCAGCGCCGCGCTGGCGGCGTCGTCGAGCCCGGCCGGTGCGGCGAAGGTGCTCGCCGCGTCCATGAGGCACTCGGTGGCGAAGCCGCCCGCGGGCACCGCGGTGCCCCCGAGCACGCGGTCGCCGACGGCGACGTGGGTGACGCCCTCGCCGACCTCGAGCACGTCACCGCAGACCTCCAGCCCCGGGACGAAGGGAGGCTCCGGCCGGACCTGGTACTCACCGCGGCACATGAGGGTGTCGGCGAAGTTGACCGCGCTCGCGCGCACCGCGACCCGCACCTGGCCCGGCCCGGGGGTGGGCTCGGGGAGGTCGACGAGGCGGAGCACGTCGGAGGGATCGCCCAGCTGCTGGGCCTGCCATGCACGGATCGTCATGTCGCGGAGGCTACCGATCTCACACCCCGCCCCGCCCACGCGTCTGCAGGGTGTGAGCACTTCCACGATGATCGACCCCATGACCACGCGGCACGCCCTCCTGCCCACGAGCCTCGGTGGCCTCACCGCCGTCGTCGACGAGGCGAGCGGTGGCGGGGGTGCGGTCCTCGTCGGGCTGTACTTCCCGGGCCACTGGACGCTGCGCGACGGCGCCGACCACGGCCCGCGGGTCGAGCTCGGCGACGAGCCCCTCCTCGCCGCGCTCGCCGACCAGCTGCGCGAGTACCTCGCGGGGGAGCGCACGGACTTCGAGGTGGCCTACGAGCTGCGCGGCGGCGCGCACCACCGGCAGGTGTGGGCGCTGCTCGAGCGGATCCCCTACGGGCAGACCGTGACCTACGGCGACCTCGCCCGGGAGACGGGGGGCGCGGCCCAGGCCGTCGGCCGCGCCGTCGGGGCCAACCCGATCTCGATCCTCGTCCCCTGCCACCGGGTCATCGGTGCGGACGGGTCGATCACCGGCTATGCCGGCGGACTGGAGCGCAAGCGCACCCTGCTCGCCCTCGAGGAGCCGAGCGCCGTCGAGCGGGACGCGCTCTTCTGAGCGACGGCGTCGGGGCTACCGTCGCCGCATGAGCACCACCCCCACCCCGTCGCGAGCCGAGCGCCTCGGCGCGCTGCCGTACACCCGCCGCCACACCCGCCTGCTCGTCGGGTCGGGGACCGGCTGGGCCCTCGACGCCATGGACGTCGGGCTGATCTCCTTCGTCATCGTCGTCCTCGCCGACCAGTGGGACCTCACGACGGGCGAGCGGTCGTGGATCGTCACGGTCGGCTTCATCGGCATGGCGATCGGTGCGACCGTCGGCGGGTGGCTGGCCGACCGCTTCGGTCGGCGGGCGGTCTTCGCGACGACCCTGCTCGTCTACGGGCTGGCCACCGGCGCGTCCGCCCTCGTCGGCGGGCTCGCGGCCTTCCTTGTCCTGCGGCTCGTCGTCGGCCTCGGGCTGGGCGCCGAGCTGCCCGTCGCCTCGACCCTCGTCAGCGAGCTGTCCCCGACGCGCATCCGCGGTCGCCTCGTCGTGGCGCTCGAGTCCTTCTGGGCGCTCGGCTGGATCCTCGCCGCGGTCATCGGCTTCTACGTCGTACCCCGCGGCGACGACGGCTGGCGGTGGGGCCTGGCCCTCGGGCTGGTCCCGGCGGCCTACGCGCTCGTCGTGCGCTTCGGCCTGCCGGAGTCGGCCGCCTGGCTGGAGCGCCGCGGCCGGCGCGAGGAGGCCGAGCGGGTGGTGCGCGGCTTCG
>NZ_JBNFOF010000274.1:0-3011 GCF_057364645.1 Janibacter sp. CFPM2_SD2 | reverse complement strand
CGTCGACGATGACCTCGCGCAGCGTCGGTCGCGAGCCGGGTGCTCCTCGGCCGGGGGACCGTAGGTGCGGTGTCGCCGACGACGCGCGGCCACGGGTCGAGCCAGGTCGGCGGCTCGCCCTCCGCGCCCTCGCGGTCGACGCTCTCGCCGAGCACCGCGTAGTCGTCGCTGACGTCGGCCACCTCGACCCGCAGCATGAAGCGCATGGAGTCGAGCCACGCCGCGAGCGCGGGCGCCGTGCCCGGCTCGACGGTCAACCAGGTCGTCTCGCCATCGTCGACGACGTGCAGGGCGTGCTCGACGTGCCCCTTGGGCGAGAGGACGAGCGACTCGGCCGAGGTGCGCGGCGGCAGGTCGACGAGCTGCTGCGAGGTGAGGGAGTGCAGCCACGACAGCCGGTCGGGGCCGGTGACCGTGACGACCCCGCGGTGCGAGAGGTCGACGACCCCGAGCCCCTCCGCGAGCAACCGCTGCTCGCGCAGCGGGTCGCCGTAGTGCGCGGCGACCCCGGAGTCGATCCCGTCGCCGGGCACGGCACCGGCGGTCTGCAGCAGGGGCGAGGCACTCATGCAGCCCAATCTACGTCTCCCAGCCGGCTGCCGAACTCGCCCCGTACGATGACCGCATGCTCGAGGAGTTCGACGACGACACCGCTGGCGAGACCACGACTCGCCGCTCAGGCCGCCGCCGCATGGGGTGGGGGCGACGGCTCGCCGTCTCCGTCCTCGCCTTCCTGCTGCTCCTCGTGATCGGCATCGGCGGGTACGCGTGGTTCATCAGCAGCAAGGTCGACCGCAACCTCGCGCACGACGACCTCCTCGGGGAGGCACAGAACCAGACCGAGTGGCGCGATGGCGAGCAGCTCGTGACCGACGCAGGGACCAACTACCTGCTCATCGGCTCCGACGCCCGGCCGGGCGAGACCGCCAGCCGGGCCGACGTCATCCAGCTCGTCCACGTCGACGAGGACCACGGCGACGTGTGGATCATCCACTTCCCCCGTGACCTCTACGTGCCGATTCCCGGGCACGGCAAGAACAAGATCAACGCCGCCTACGCCTTCGGCCAGTCGCCGCTGCTCGTGCAGACCATCCAGGACCTCGTCGGCGTCAAGGTCGACCACGTCGCCAAGACCGATTTCGAGGGCTTCAAGCAGCTCACCGACGCGCTCGGGGGCGTGCAGGTCAACAACGCCCAGGCGAGCCCCAAGTACCCCGCGGGTACCCACGACCTCGACGGCGAGCAGGCGCTGGAGTACGTCCGCGAGCGCAAGACCCTCGCCGAGGGCGACATCTCCCGCGGTCAGCGTCAGCAGGCCTGGCTCAAGGGGATCATGACGAAGACCCTCACCCCCGGCGTGCTGCTCAACCCCAGCCGTCTCGGCAACGTCATCGAGGCCGGCACCAAGAACACGATCGTCGACAACTCGCTGACGACGGGCAAGATCCGCAGCGAGGCGATCAAGCTGCGCGGCGTGCGCGGCGGCAACATCCACTTCGTCACCGCGCCCTTCAGCGGCTACGGCACCGCGCCCGACGGCGGGTCGATCGACATCCTCGACGAGCAGGGCATGTCCCGGCTGAGCGATGCCCTGCGCACCGACGACATGGCGGGCTACGAGGAGTGACCCGACCCCGCCCCCTTCGCACCCCCCTGGACCCTGCAAAACCCTAAGGTTTTGCGAAGTTCCGGGCCGCCAACCCTGCAAAACCCTAGGGTTTTGCGAAGTTCCGGGCCGCCAACCCTGCTCAACCCTGGGGCGCGCGGCGGGGGCGGTCAGCCGTCGACGCGCTTGAGCTCCGCGGAGACGTGGCTGCTCATCGGCTGACCGGCGGCCGTCATGTCCATGACCCACATGAGGTTGGACTTCACGAGGCCGTACATGCGCTTGGCCGACGAGTACTCCTTGGCCTGCGGGCTGCGGATGATGCCGTCGGTCTGCAGCTCGATCCGGCCCGGCTCGACGGTGCCGTAGTACATCTCGACGATGCCCGTGGGGTGGGCGAGGAGGAGCTCCGCCTCCCCTTCGCCACCGGCACGCCAGAAGCCGAGCTCGGTGCCGGAGGGGCGGACCTTGTTGCCGGCGTCGTCGAGGATCCAGGTCGTGCTCTCCCAGCGCAGGAAGGGCCGCTCGTCATGGGTGACGACGAGCTCCTGGCCGAAGTTGGCCGACTCGATCGTCGGGTAGCCGACGACACCGGCTCCCTCCCAGCGGCCGACGAGCCAGGCGAGGGGGGCGATGTCCGGGTGGATCGTGGGGTCGAGGGTGAACACCCGCCCATCGTAGGGCGGACGCCGGGCCGGGAGCGCGCCGGCGGTCAGGCCAGGGGCAGGCGGGCGACGAGGTGCACGAGCGGCCCGGCGACGAGCACGGGAGGCCGCGCCGGCGGCGAGCGCACCGGCCACGGTGTCGATCGCCCGCTGCTGCGACAGCGCGCGGCGCAGCGCGACCGCGGTGCCCGCACCGATGACCCCGAGCAGCGCCGACCACGCCGACAGCGACCCCGAGAGCACGAGGTGCGCGACCAGACCGGCGAGCCCGCCGACACCCATCGCGGCCGGGATCATCCACGCGCTCGTCGCCGGACGCTCGAGGACGAGGTCGACGAGGGCGGCGACGGCCAGACCGATGCCGACGATGACGACCGGCCCGTGGTTGTCGGCGTAGACGGTGCTCGTGAGCAGCCCCCCACCGCCGATGAGCAGGATGCCGAGGGAGGTGCCGGCCATCGAGCGGGCCAGCTGCACCCGGGCCGGCGCCTGCAGCAGCGGGTGCAGGCACATGGCGATGATGCCCAGGGCCATCGCCGCGGGCACGTGCTCGAGGTAGGGCTCCTCGTCCTGCAGCACCAGGGCGGCACCGAGGGCGAGCGAGGTCACGGCGAGGACGGCGGTCGTGCCGACGGGGGTGCGAGACCCGACGAGCGAGGGCCAGCCGATCGCGACGACCAGGCCCGCGGCGACCACGGCGAGCAGCTCGAGGAGTCGCTCGCCCGAGGCCGCCGAACGCG
>NZ_JBNFOF010000273.1:0-3043 GCF_057364645.1 Janibacter sp. CFPM2_SD2 | reverse complement strand
CTGGGCGTGTCCGGGCTGCGCATCCTCGCCACGGCGACGGCCGGCGTCGAGCCGAACCGCCCCGGCCGCGGGCTCGTCCCCGCGACGCGGGCAGCCCTGCAGCGCAGCGGGATCGGTCTCGACGACCTCGACACCATCGAGATCAACGAAGCCTTCGCCGGCCAAGTCCTCGCGTGCTGCGACGAGCTGGGGGTCGACCCCCTTCGCCGTGTGTGCCGAGGCGGGGCGCTGGCGCTGGGCCATCCGTGGGGCGCCTCCGGGGCCGTGCTCGTCGTGCGGCTCTTCCACCAACTGGGCCCCGGCGAACGGGGCCTCGCGGCGATCGCCGCCGGCGGCGGACAAGGAGTGGCGATGGTGGTGCAGGCATGCTGATCGACGTCCGCGACGTGACGCACGGCTTCGACGGCGGCGCGCCGGTGCTGCGCGACGTGACCGTGCGGCTCACCGAGCAACGGGTCGGGGTGATCGGGGCCAACGGGTCGGGCAAGTCGACCTTCGCCCGGATGCTCAACGGACTCGTCGTGCCCGAGCAGGGCACGGTGACGCTCGACGGTCTCGACACCGCGCGGCAGGGCAAGGAGGTGCGGCGGCGGGTCGGCTTCTGCTTCACCGACCCCGACGCGCAGATCGTCATGCCGACCGTCGCCGAGGACGTCGCCTTCAGCCTGCGACGAAGGGGGCTGACCCGCACCGAGGTCGACGCCCGGGTCGAGGCGGCCCTGGCCGCGCACGGCCTCTCCGGTCGCGGCGACCACCCGGCCCACCTGCTGAGCGGCGGGCAGAAGCAGCTGCTCGCCCTGGCGGCCGTGCTCGTCACCGAGCCCGACCTGCTCGTCATGGACGAGCCGACGACGCTGCTCGACATCCGCAACGCGCGCCGGGTCGCCGAGGTCGTGCGGGGCCTGCCCCAGCAGGTCGTCCTCGTGACCCACCACCTCGACCTGCTCGCGGACTTCGACCGGGTGCTCGTCTTCGACCGCAGCCGCCTCGTGCACGACGGCCCGCCCGCCGACGCGATCGCCCACTACCTCGGGCTCATGGACGACGACCGGTGATCGGGCTCTACCGCGAGGGCGACTCTCTCCTGCACCGGCTGCCGGCCGGGGCGAAGCTCCTCGTGCTCCTGCTCGTGGGTGCGGCCTCCCCCTTCGTCCGCTCGCCGCTGGTCACGGTGTGCGGACTGCTCGTCGTGCTGGCCGGCTACGCCGTGGCGCGGATGCCGGTGCGGGTGCTGCTGCAGATGCTGCGGCCGCTGCTGCTCGTCATGGTGCCGCTGGCGGTCTTCCAGACGGTCGTGGCGGGGTGGCAGCGAGCGGTCGTCATCGTCGGGGTGCTCGTCGCGCTCGTGCTGCTCGCCAACCTCGTGACGCTGACGACGCGCACGAGCGAGCTCATCGACGTCGTCGTGCGGGCGAGCGGCCCGCTGCGGCGGGTCGGGGTCAACCCCGAGCGGGTGGGTCTGATGCTGCAGCTGGCGATCCGGGCCGTGCCGCAGGTCATCGACCTCGGGCGGCGGGTGCGCGAGGCGCAGCACGCGCGGGGCCTGGCCGCCAGCCCTCGCGCCTTCGCCGTGCCGCTCATCGTCGGCGCGCTGCGGCGGGCGGATGCGATGGGTGATGCCCTCGCGGCGCGGGGCCTCGACGACTGACCCTGTGGACAACTCTCGGCGGCGCTGACCCGGATCGACCTACGGTGCCGTCATGCAGCTGCGGATGACGATCATCGACACCGGCAGCGGGGGGCCCGAGACGATCGACGTGCGCGCCGAGGCGCACCACACGCTCAGCGACCTGCTCGCTGCGACCGGGCACGCGCCGCGACCGCCAGCGTCCGCGGCGAGGCCCTCGCGCCCGATGCTCCGCTCGGGCTGCCACCCCTGCTCGACGGGGCCGAGCTCATCGTCGGCGCCGCGGATCCCGCTGCGGCAGAGGCGAGCCGGTCCCCCCTTCGCCTGATGTCGGTGAGCGGACCCGACGCCGGCCGCACCCTGGAGCTCACGCCCGGGCGGCACACCATCGGCCGGGGCGATGCCGCGACGATGCGGTCGCCGACGACGCCCTCTCCCGCGAGCACGTCGAGCTGACCGTCGACCGCGACGGCGTCCACGTCCGCGACCTCGGCACGACGAACGGCACCACCGTCGACGACGCACCCCTGCCCACCGAAGGCGCCCGCGTCCGCTCCGGCAGCCGGGTGGTCGCCGGGCACACGACCTTCGCCGTCGAGGCCCACCGCCCCCGACCCGCCAGACGCACCCCGACGCGGCGACGGGACCCTCGCGGTCAACCCCACGCCCCACCTGCCCCAGCCGACGGCACCCGCGACCATCCGGGTCCCGCCCGAGCCGACCGCGGCGGGGCGCCGCCGCATCCCGTGGCTCATGGTGCTGCTGCCGCTGCCCTTCGCCGGGCTGCTCGCGGTCTTCTTCGGGCCGCGGATGCTGCTCTTCGGCCTGCTCTCACCGCTGCTCGTCCTCGGCTCCACCCTGTCCGACCGCACGACCTCGCGCCGCGAGCACCGCGAGGCCCACGCCCAGTGGGTCCGCGACCGGGCCGTCACGGGTGAGCGCCTCGCCGCGCCCTGCGCGCCGAACGACGCCACCGCCTGCGGTCGGCACCCGACGCGTCGGCGCTGCTCGACGCGGCCCGCGGGGACTCGGCACGCCTGTGGAGAGCGCCCCCCAGCACGACGAGCACCTGTGCCTGCGGCTCGGCCTCGGCGCCCTGCCCGCGACGATCGAGGTCGAGCACCGTGCCGGTGCCCGCGAGCACCCCGTGCTCGACGACGTGCCCCTGTGCGTCGACCTCGCCGAGGTCCGCGTGCTCGGCATCGCCGGCCCGCGGGCCACCCGCGACCGGCTCGCCCGGCACCTGCTCGGCCAGCTCACCGCGCTCCACTCGCACCACGACGTGCAGGTGAGCGTCGTCGCGGACGACGACGGGTGGTGGTCCCCCTTCGCCGGGCTGGTCCACCTGCGCACCCACGACGACGTGCCCGAGTCGGCGCGCACCGCCACCGACCGCGAGTCCGGGGCGCCCTGCTC
>NZ_JBNFOF010000272.1:0-3081 GCF_057364645.1 Janibacter sp. CFPM2_SD2 | reverse complement strand
GGCGCCCAGGACGGCACGCTCGCCGAGCTGCGGCGAGGGCCTGGTGGCCGCACGCCAGGCCGACCATGTCGGCGCCTCAAGCGCCCCTCCCAGCACCGGGCCCTGCTCGACGCCTTCGGTGGAGACGAGGTGGCCGGTCCTGCGGAGGAGGTCGCCCGGGCGCACCGCGCCTGGCAGGAGACGAAGGGGGAGCTGGCTCGCCTCGTCGAGGGCGAGCGCACCCGGCTGCAGGAGGTCGAGCTGCTCACCCACCAGCTCGAGCAGATCGACGCCGTCGAGCCGCAGCCCGGGGAGGACGTGCAGCTGGCGCAGGAGGCCGAGCGCCTCGGGCACGCGGAGGAGCTGCGCACCGGCGCCGACACCGCCCACCGGCTGCTCTCCGATCCCGACAGCTTCGACGGCGACGACGTCGTCGGCCGGGTCGCCGGCGGGCGACGAGCTCGAGCGGCTCGTGGCCGACGACCCGCAGCTGGCCGACCTGCGTCGCCGGCTCGCCGAGGTGGGCGTGCTGGCCGCCGAGCTCGCGACCGAGCTGTCGGGCTACACCGCCGACATCGAGGCCGACCCCGCCCGCCTCGGAGCCGTCGAGGAGCGTCGTGCCGCGCTCCACGAGCTGACCCGGCGCTACGGCGAGGACATCGAGGCCGTGCTGCGGCACCGCGACAGCTCGCGCGAGCGACTGCTGGGCCTGCTCGGTGCCGACGAACGGATCGAGCAGCTGACCGCGCAGGCCGAGGCCGCGGAGCAGGAGCTCGCGGCAGCGGCACGCGGCTCACCGCGGCCCGGACGCGGCCGCTGCGCGACTGGCGTCCGCCGTCGAGGAGGAGCTCTCGCACCTGGGGATGGCCAAGGCCCGCGTCGAGGTGGCCGTCGAGCCGCGCACCGACGAGTCGGCGGCAGAGGTCGCGTCCGACGGCGCCAGTCTGCGGGTCGGACCGGACGGAGCGGATGTCGTCGAGGTTCGCGTCGCGGCCAACCGTGGCGAGCCCCCGCGCTCGGTGGCCAAGGCGCCTCCGGCGGTGAGCTCAGCCGGATCATGCTCGCCATCGAGGTCGCCACCGCGGGGTCGACGGGCAGCCAGGTGCCCACCTTCGTCTTCGACGAGGTCGACGCCGGTGTCGGTGGTCGTGCCGCGCTCGACGTCGGTGCCCGCCTCGCCGCGCTGGCCCGCACGAGCCAGGTCATCGTCGTCACCCACCTCGCCCAGGTCGCCGCCCACGCCGACCGCCACCTCGTCGTGCACAAGGCGCACGGCGACCAGGTGACCGCGAGCGGTGTCCGGCTCGTCGAGGGCGACGAGCGCCTCGGCGAGCTGTCGCGGATGATGGGCGGCGACGACTCGAGCGTCGGCCTGCGCCACGCGCAGGAGCTGCTCGAGCAGTGCCGCCGCTGATCCGCCACGGCTTCGTGGGACGATGCACCGGATGGCCCTTCGACTGACCCGCGACACGTCCCGCGAGCCGGCGCTGCCCGGCGTGCGCGGCCGCGTGCGGGTCGATCGACGCACCAAGAACCTCACCAAGCGGCTGCAGCCCGGCGACATCGCCGTCATCGACCACACGGACATCGACCGGGTGAGCGGGGAGGCGCTCGTCGCCTGCCGGCCCGCCGCCGTCGTCAACGCCGGCGCCTCGATCAGCGGCCGCTATCCCAATGTCGGGCCGGAGATCATCGTCGGTGCCGGGATCCCGCTGATCGACGTCGACGACGACGAGCTGCTCGGCAGGCTCAAGGACGGCCAGCCCGCGAGCGTCGACGGCGACTCCCTCCACCTGGCGAAGGAGTCGCTCGACGGCATCCGCTGGGAGCTGCCGCAGCTGCACGCCGCGATGGAGTCGGCCCGGGCGGGCCTGGGGACCCAGCTCGAGGCCTTCGCGGCCAACACGATGACCTACCTGAGCCAGGAGCGGGACCTGCTCTTCGACGGGGTCGGCGTGCCCGACATCGCGACCGACCTGCAGGGCCGGCACGCGCTCATCGTCGTGCGCGGCTACCACTACAAGGAGGACCTCGCCGCCCTTCGCCACTACATCCGCGAGTACAAGCCGGTGCTCATCGGGGTCGACGGGGGAGCGGACGCGCTCGTCGAGGCCGGCCACCGGCCCGACCTCATCGTCGGCGACATGGACTCCGTCTCCGACCGTGTCCTCACGAGTGGTGCCGAGGTCGTCGTGCACGCCTACCGCAGCGGCGAGGCGCCCGGCGTCGCCCGGGTCGAGTCCCTCGGTGTCACCCCCGTGGTCTTCCCGGCCACCGGCACGAGCGAGGACATCGCCATGCTCCTCGCCGACGACAAGGGCGCGGACCTCATCGTCGCCGTCGGCACGCACGCGACGCTCGTCGAGTTCCTCGACAAGGGGCGGGCGGGCATGTCGAGCACCTTTCTCACCCGGCTGCGGGTCGGCAGCAAGCTCATCGACGCGAAGGGGGTCAGCCGGCTCTACCGGACCCGCATCTCCTCGTGGTCGCTGGTCGGCCTGGGCCTCGTCTGTCTCCTCGCCCTCTTCGTCGCCCTGTGGTCGACCCCGACAGGGCAGGCCACCCTGCAGCTGCTCGGGGCCCGCTGGGACGACCTGTGGGCCTTCGTCGAAGGACTGCTCACGTGATCGACTTCAGGTACCACCTCGTCTCCCTCGCGGCCGTGCTCATCGCGCTGTCGATCGGGATCGTGCTGGGGGCCGGGCCGCTCAACGACAACATCGGCAGCACGCTCTCGGGCGAGGTCACCAAGCTGCGGCAGGAGAAGGAGGACCTGCGCCGGCAGGCCAACGAGGACCGGCAGGCCATCGAGGGGCGCGACGCCTATGACGAGCAGACCCTGCCGCAGGTCGTCGGGAGCCGCCTCTCCGACGACACCGCGACGGTCGTCGCCCTGCCGGAGGCCTCCGACGACGACGTCGCCGCGCTCGAGGTGCTCGAGCAGGCCGGTGCCAGCGTCGCCGACACCGTCGAGGTCACGGCCGACTGGGCCGAGCGGGTGGGTCGGTCTCGACCTCGACGACGGCACCGACTGGGACGAGGTCGCCGAGCTGCTCGAGATCTCCTACCGGCGCACCGCCGGCACGCGGCTCGTCGCCCGCC
>NZ_JBNFOF010000271.1:0-3094 GCF_057364645.1 Janibacter sp. CFPM2_SD2 | reverse complement strand
CCCTCGCGCGTCGCCGTCCGCGACGTCCCCGTCGTCCGCGCCCGCTGACCCGCGCGCCCGCGGCTCTGGCGCTGGGTCGATGTATGGGGGTGCGCTGGGGCCCACTCCTATACATCGACTCGCGATCTCTGGCGCTGGGTCGATGTATGGGGGTGCGCTGGGGCCCACTCGGATACATCAACCCAGTCGCCGCCGCGGGGATCAGCGGGGCGGGTCGACCTCGTCGGGGTCGACGCCGAGGAGCCGGGCCACCTGCTCGACCATCACCTCGTGGACGACCTCGGCCTGGTCGGCGCCACGGGAGATCGTCTCGACCGGGCGGCGGTAGACGACGATGCGCGCCGGCAGCAGGCCCTGCTGGGGCCACAGCCGGGCGAGCGGGACACCTTCCTCCCAGCCCTGCGGGTCGGACGGCGGGATGTCCTCGACGGCGAACTCGACATCGCCCCACCGGCGACCGAGCACCCCACGGAAGCGCTGCGCCGTGTCGATGACGAGGTCGTCGAAGGCCTCGGCGCGGGTCGCCATCGCCGGGACGACGGGGTGGGCCAGAGGCCCGCGCAGGCCCCGGCCACGACGATCACGATGACGGCTCACCCTCCCGATCGTAGGTGCCGGGCGACGGCGTGGCGTCGCACATCGGGCCGATCGTGGCCTAGCCTGCACGGGTGTCCGTCTCTCGCCAGTGCTCCCGTGCCGCGTGCCCGCGACCGGCGGCCCGGACCCTGACCTACGTCTACTCCGACTCCACGGTGGTCCTCGGCCCGCTCGCGACCTATGCGGAGCCCCACGCCTACGACCTGTGCGACGACCACGCCGCCCGACTCACCGCCCCGCGCGGCTGGGACGTCGTGCGCCTGGCCGCCGACCAGCCCGCGCCCAGCGACGCACGACGACCTGTCGCGCTCGCCGAGGTCGTGCGTCGGCGGCCCGAGCCGACGCCGACTCAGAGCGCACCCGCCACGTCGCGACGAACGCCGCCCCGAGCCGACGAGCATCACCGAGACGGGGCGCCGCGGCCACCTGCGCGTGCTCCGCGACCGCGACTGATCCCGCATCCGCCGCCCGCCCCGGCGCGGCATAGGCTGGCTCGGTGACCATCACGCTCTCTGACTTCGTCAAGGCCTACGACGTCCGCGGCCTCGTCCCGGACCAGCTCAACATCGACGTCGCCCACGCCCTGGGGGCTGCCTTCGCCGAGGTCATCGCGCTCGCCGAGGGCGCGCCGGCGGTCGTCATCGGCCACGACATGCGGCCCAGCTCGCCCGAGCTCGTCGACGCCCTGGCCCGCGGCATCACCGCCCGCGGTGTCGACGCGATCCTCATCGGTCTCGCGAGCACCGACGGGCTCTACTACGCGAGCGGCGCGCTCGGCCTGCCCGGCGCGATGTTCACCGCCAGCCACAACCCCGCCCGCTACAACGGCATCAAGTTCTGCCGCGCCGGCGCCCGCCCCGTCGGGCAGGACAGCGGCCTGGCCGACATCCGCGACCTCGCCCAGAGCCACCTCGACGGGGGAGTGTCCGCCTTCGACGGGGTGCGCCCCGGCAAGATCACCCAGCGCGACGTCCTCGTCGACTACGCGGCCTTCCTCCGCGGCCTCGTGGACCTGTCGGGCAGCCGCCCCCTTCGTGTCACGGTCGACGCGGGCAACGGCATGGGTGGGCTCACCGTCCCCGCCGTGCTCGGCACCGGCAGCGGCCTGCCGCAGCTGCCGCTCACCATCGACCCGATGTACTTCGAGCTCGACGGCACCTTCCCCAACCACGAGGCCAACCCCCTCGACCCCAAGAACCTCGTCGACCTGCAGGAGCGGGTGCGCAGCCACGGCGCCGACATCGGCATCGCCTTCGACGGTGACGCCGACCGCTGCTTCGTCGTCGACGAGCGGGGCGAGCCGGTCAGCCCGAGCGCGATCACCGCGATGATCGCCCGCCGCGAGATCGACCGCGAGGTCGCCGCCGGGCGCGACGCCGGCGAGGTCGCGATCGTGCACAACGCCATCACCTCCGCTGCGGTGCCCCAGATCATCGCCGAAGGGGGTGCCCGGCCCGTGCGCACCCGCGTCGGTCACTCCTACGTCAAGGCGGTCATGAGCGAGCACGACGCCGTCTTCGGCGGCGAGCACTCCGCGCACTACTACTTCCGCGACTTCTGGTTCGCCGACACCGGGATGCTCGCGGCCATGCACGTGCTCGCCGCGCTCGGCGAGACCGACGCCCCGCTCAGCGAGGTCATGGCGCCCTACGAGCGCTACGTCGCCTCCGGCGAGATCAACTCCACCGTCGCGGACGCCGCGGCCGTCACCGAGGTCGTCCGGCAGCGCTGGGCGACGGCCGGGGTCGACGTCGACGAGCTCGACGGCCTGACCCTGACGCATGCCGGCGACGACACGACGCCGATGTGGTGGTTCAACCTGCGCCCGAGCAACACCGAGCCGCTGCTGCGGCTCAACGTCGAGGCCGCCGACGAGGCGACCATGGCGCGGGTGCGCGACGATGTCCTGACGACGATCCGAGAGGCCTGAGATGAGCGACACCACGATCGAGCCCTGGCTCCGCGAGATCCTGCGCTGCCCCGCCTGCCGCAGCGAGCTGCGGGACGAGACCGGCTCCGCGGGCCCCGAGCTCGTGTGCACGAGCGGCACCTGCGGTCTCGCCTACCGCGTGGAGGACGGCATCCCCGTGCTCCTCGTGGCCGAGGCCCGGCCGCGGGCCTGAGGCGACCGTGTCCCCCTTCGACGAGACGCTGCTCGACGACGAGGGGCAGCGTCGCGCCGTCGACAGCACGGACATGCTCCGTGCGCTCGCCGGTGCCGGCGCCCAGGTGCGCCGCGCGGTCACGACGGTCGCCGAGAGCGACCTGACCGACCTGACCCCGTGACCGGCCGCGGGCGGTGCACGTCGCCGCCCGTCGGGGGAGGCGGAGGCCGTCGGCGCGGTCCTGCGCATGCTCGTCTCCCGGGGCGGCCCGGTGCTGCTCTCCGCCGAGGGCTCGGGCCCGCTGCCGGGCTGGGTGGGCACGCTCGACCTCGTCATCGCGGTCTCCCTGTCGGGGCGTGCCGAGGGGCCGGTGCGACAGGCCCGCGAGGCCG
>NZ_JBNFOF010000270.1:0-3105 GCF_057364645.1 Janibacter sp. CFPM2_SD2 | reverse complement strand
GGTCAGCTCCCGCAGCGCGGCGAGCCCCTCGTCACGCCGCGGTCGAGCAGGGTGGCCACGAGCGCGCTGCCGACGATGACCCCGTCGGCGAAGGTGGCGACCTCGGCCGCCTGGGCACCGTTGCTCACGCCGAGCCCGACGCACAGCGGGAGGTCGGTCGCCTCACGGACCCGGGCGACGAGCTGCGGGGCGCTGCTGCCCACGCTGCCGCGGGTGCCGGTCACACCCATCGTCGACGCGGTGTAGACGAAGCCGCTGCAGGCCGCCGTGACGGTCGCGATGCGCTCGGGGGTCGAGCTGGGGGCGACGAGGAAGATCCGGTCGAGGCCGTGGCGCTCACTCGCCTCGGTCCACTCCCCGGCCTCCTCGGGGATCAGGTCGGGCGTGATGATGCCGGCTCCACCGGCGGCGCGAGGTCGGCCGCGTAGCGGTCGACCCCGCGGCGCAGGACCAAGTTCCAGTAGGACATGACGACGGGCACCGCGCCCGCGTCACGCACCGCGGCGGTGGCCCGGAAGACGTCGTCGACGTGCACCCCCTGGGCCAGCGCCTCGGTCGCGGCTCGCTGGATGACCGGACCGTCCATGACCGGGTCGCTGTAGGGCATCCCGACCTCGACGATGTCGGCACCGGCCTCGGCGAGGGCCCGCACCGCGGCGATCGACCCCTCGACGTCGGGGAAGCCGACGGGCAGGTAACCGATGAGCGCCGCGCGCCCCTCGGCCCGGCAGCGGGCGAAGACCTCGTCCAGGGCGCTCACGCCTGCTCCTCCGACCCGTCGACGTAGCCGAAGTACTCGGCGGCGGTGTGCATGTCCTTGTCCCCGCGACCGGAGAGGTTGACGAGGAGCAGGCCGTCGGGGCCGAGCTCCTGCCCGACCTCGAGTGCCGTCGCCAGGGCGTGCGAGGACTCCAGGGCCGGGATGATGCCCTCGGTGCGGCAGAGCAGCTGGAAGGCGTGCATCACCTGCTCGTCGGTGGCATAGCGGTACTCGGCCCGGCCGGAGTCGCGCAGGTGGGAGTGCTCGGGGCCGACGCTCGGGTAGTCAAGGCCCGCGGAGATCGAGTGCGTCTCGAGGGTCTGGCCCTCGTCGTCCTGCATGAGATAGCTCATCGCCCCGTGGAGGACACCCGGCTCGGCCGTCGCGAAGCGCGCGGCGTGCCGACCGGTCTCGATGCCCTCGCCGCCGGCCTCGACGCCGACGAGGCGGACGCCCTCGTCGCCGACGAAGCGGTGGAAGATGCCCATGGCATTGGACCCGCCGCCGACGCACGCGATGACGGCATCGGGCAGGCGCCCGGTGAGCTCGAGCACCTGCTCACGGGCCTCCTCGCCGATGATCTTGTGGAAATCACGGACCATCTCGGGGAAGGGGTGCGGGCCGGTCACCGTGCCGAGGACGTAGTGGGTGTGCTCGACGTTGGTCACCCAGTCGCGCATGGCCTCGTTGATCGCGTCCTTGAGGGTCGCGCTGCCGTGCTCGACCGCGACGACCTCGGCGCCGAGGATCTTCATGCGGGCGACGTTGAGCGCCTGCCGCTCGGTGTCGACCTTGCCCATGTAGACGGTGCACTCCAGGCCCATGAGGGCCGCGGCGGTCGCCGTCGCGACACCGTGCTGCCCGGCGCCCGTCTCGGCGATGACCCGGGTCTTGCCCATGCGCTTGGTGAGCAGCGTCTGGGCGAGCACGTTGTTGATCTTGTGGCTGCCCGTGTGGTTGAGGTCCTCGCGCTTGAGGATGATCCGGGCGCCACCGGCGTGCTCGGCGAAGCGCGGCACCTCGGTGATGATGCTCGGCCGGCCCGTGTAGGTGCGGTGCAGCCGGGCGAGCTCGTCGACGAACTCGGGGTCGACGGCGGCCTTCTGCCGGGCCTCGTCGAGCTCCTCGAGCGCCGGGATGAGCGCCTCGGGGACGTAGCGCCCGCCGAAGCGGCCGAAGCGGCCCGCCGCGGGCTCGGGGGTGGTCTGGTCGGTCATGGGTCCTCCGGTCGTCACTGCTGGCCTGCGGCGATCATCGCGCGCACCCCGGCCGGCGGTCTCCGCCGACGACGAGAGCCTCGCGACGAGGATCGCGTCGGCCCCGGCCCGGGCGAAGAGCTCGGCCTCCTGCGGTCCCGTGACGCCGGACTCGGCGATCCGGACGCACGAAGGGGGGATGAGCGGGGCGAGGCGGGCAAAGGTGTCGGTGTCGACGTCGAGCGTCTTGAGATTGCGGTTGTTGACGCCGATGACGGTGGCGCCGGCGTCCACCGCGCGGGTCGTCTCGGCCTCGTCGTGGACCTCGACGAGCGCGGTCAGGCCGAGGCTGCCGGCCAGGCCCATGAGGTCGGCCAGGCGCCGGTCGTCGAGCGCGGCGACGATGAGCAGGATGATGTCGGCGCCGTGGGCCCGCGCCTCCCAGATCTGGTACTCGCTGACCATGAAGTCCTTGCGCAGGACCGGCAGGTCGACGGCGGCGCGGACGGCGTCGAGGTCGTCGAGGCTGCCGCCGAAGCGGCGCTGCTCCGTGAGCACGGAGATCGCGCTCGCCCACCCTCGGCGTAGGCGCTCGCGAGCGCCGCCGGGTCGGGGATGTCCGAGAGGGCGCCCTTGCTCGGGCTGGAGCGCTTGACCTCCGCGATGACGCTCAGGCCGGGGCGCCGCAGGAGCGCCTCGGCGTCGCGTGGGGCGGGCAGTCCGTCGCACTGGCGCTGCAGGCGCTCGAGCGACGTCTGCGCCTCGCGCCCGGCCAGGTCCTCACGGACGCCGTCGATGATCTGGTCGAGGACGCTGGGCATGCCGACAGGCTAGTCGACGCTCGGGTCGTCCCCGAGGGTGACCCGGTCCCAGTCGGAGGCGACCCGCTCCCCGCGCGCCCCGCTGACGTCACCGGCGTCCGGGTCGCCGCCCGGGCGCTCGTACTTGCCGCCGAGACCGCCCCCACCGACGACCACCGACGACCCCGCCGACGCAGGAGATCGCGAGGAGCCCGGCCGCGACGACGGCTACCCAGGGCCAGGTCGTCGCCGATCCGGTCGCCTCGAGGGCGCCGGTCCCGCCGGAGTGGGTGGCCGCCACGGACCCGGAGGACCGCGGGAGCGTCGAGGACGGCCCTCAGGGAGAGGG
>NZ_JBNFOF010000269.1:0-3112 GCF_057364645.1 Janibacter sp. CFPM2_SD2 | reverse complement strand
GGACCGCGTCGGCGACGCGGACGAGGCCCCGAGCGCTCGTCGAGCGCGTGCGCGCCGCGGCTGCCGCCCATCCCCGAGGTCGACGTCGTCGGCGACCCCCAGGACCGGCTGCCGCACGTGTGCACCTTCAGCGTGCTCTACGTCGACGGCGAGACGATCGTCGACGAGCTGCTCGCCGGGGCCTGGCGGTCGCGTCGGGGTCGGCGTGCACCTCCGACACGCTCGAGCCGAGCCACGTGCTCGCCGCGATGGGGGCCCTCACCCAGGGCAACGTGCGGGTGACGCTGCCGCTGCGGTCCGTCTCCCCCGACCGGGCAGCCGCCGTGGAGCGGCTCTGCACCGAGCTGCCCGACGTCGTCACGACCTGCCGGGCGCGCTCGGCCTCACCCCCTAGGCGAAGGGGAGGTCCCGCGCCTCGACGAGGGCGCCGAGGTCGAGTGCCGGCGCCTGCAGCGCCTGCGCCAGCCGCGCGAGGTACTCGTGGCGGTGCACCTCGACGATGCCGAGCGTGCCCAGGTGCGGGGTGCGCCACTGGACGTCGATGATCCGGCGCGGGTCGCCGTCGGCGCTGACGAGCCGGTCGAGGGCGACGAGCGCGGCCTTCGAGGCGTCGGTGACGTGGTGGAACATCGACTCCCCCGCGAAGAGCCCGCCGATCGCCACGCCGTAGAGGCCCCCGACGAGGGTGCCCTCGTCGTCGCGGACCTCGACGCTGTGCGCCCAGCCGAGGGCGTGCAGCTCCTCGTAGGCCGCCCGGATGGCATCGGTGATCCAGAAGCCGTCCCGCTGCGGGTCGCCGCAGGCGGCGACCACCCCGGCGAAGTCCTCGTCGACGGTCACGGTGAAGCGGGGCAGCGACCGTCGCAGCGACCGGCTGACGTGCACGGTCCCCGGCTCGAGCACGCCGCGCCACCGGGGGCACCACCACCCCATCGGCGGGGACCCCCCTTCGCCCAGGCCCATGGGGAAGATCCCGAGCCGGTAGGCGGTGACGAGGGAGGCCGGGTCGAGGCGGCCACCGACGCCGACGACCTCGCCGACGTCACCGGGGGCGCTCTCGGCGGCCTCGAGGCCGGCGCGCAGGTAGCCGCTCCACAGCGCCGACGAGCCCGGCGGCTCGATCGGCGGGAAGGGGACGCGGCTCATCGTCGCCGTGCGGTCAGGGACGGTGGCAGGAGATGTGCTGGCCGATGAGGTCGGCGCTCTCCTGCCCGTAGGCCTCGGCGAGCCGCGCGAGGAAGCGGGCCGTGCCGATCTCGTACTCCTGCGTGCCGACGGTCTCGATGACATAGGTCGCGAGCATCGAGCCCAGCTCAGCGGACTCGCGCAGCGGCAGACCCTCGCAGATGCCGGTGAGGAAGCCGGCACGGAAGGCGTCGCCGACGCCCGTCGGGTCGGCCTTGGTCACCTCGCGGGCGGTACCGACGACGATCGGCTCGTCGAGCCCGCGGCCGGTGATGCGCACGCCGTCCTTGCCCAGGGTCGTGACCCGGTAGCCGACCCGGGAGGCGATCTCCTCCTGGGACCAGCCGGTCTTCTGCTCGGTGAGGTGCGACTCGTACTCGTTGGTGATGAGGTACTCCGCGCCGTCGATGAGGTCACGGATGAGCTCGCCGTCGCCGAAGGCCAGCTGCTGGCTCGGGTCGCTGACGAAGGGGATGCCCCGCGTGCGGCACTCGGCGGTGTGGCGGCGCATCGCCTCGGGGTCGTCGGGGCCGACGAGGACGAGGTCGAGGCCACCGACGCGGGCCGCGATGGGCGCGAGCTCGATCTCACGCGCCTCGGACATCGCCCCGGCGTAGAAGGTCGCGATCTGGGCCATGTCGTCGTCGGTCGTGCAGACGAAGCGCGCGGTGTGCTGCGTCTCGGAGACGTGGACGGACTCGCAGTCGACACCGTGGCGCTCCAGCCAGCTGCGGTAGTCGGCGAAGTCCTCGCCGACGGCACCGACGAGCACGGGGCGCTGGCCGAGGTTGGCCATGCCGAAGCAGATGTTGGCCGCGACCCCGCCGCGGCGGATCTCGAGCTTGTGCGCGAGGAAGCTCACGGAGATCTTGTCGAGCTGGTCGACGACGAGCGAGTCCGCGAAGCGACCCGAGAAGGTCATCAGGTGGTCGGTGGCGATGGATCCGGCGATGGCGATGGGCACCCGGTCACCCTACGACGAAGGGCCTCCCCGCCGGTGCGGCGGGAAGGCCCTGTGCGTCGTGCGCGTCGGTCAGCTGAAGCTGTCGCCGCAGGCGCACGAGGAGCCGGCGTTGGGGTTGTCGATCGTGAAGCCCTGCTTCTCGATCGTGTCGGCGAAGTCGATGGTCGCGCCACCGAGGTAGGGGGCGCTCATCCGGTCGACGACGACCTCGACACCGCCGAAGTCGCGGACGAGGTCACCGTCGAGGGAGCGCTCGTCGAAGTACAGCTGGTAGATCAGGCCGGAGCAGCCACCGGGCTGCACGCCGATGCGCAGGCGCAGGTCGTCACGACCCTCCTGCTCGAGCAGCGACTTGACCTTGCCGGCGGCGACGTCGGTGAGGACGACGCCGTGGCTCTCGGTGGCGTCGGTGGTCTCGGGGGTGGTGGCCTGGGTGTCCTGGACGCTCATGCGATGTCCTCACGGCTCGGGGTCTGTATGGGTGGCGGGGTCCGCCACGACGGGGTCAACAGGGGCGGTGCGCAGGTTGTTCCCGTCCGTCCACCATACGTCAGGGACGAAGGGAGGTCACCGTCGCGGTGACCACGTGGCGGCCACCCGCTCGGCCCGCTCCGCGAGGGTGCCGACCGGGTCGGCCATGACCGGCGCGAGGTCCGCGTGCTTGTCCGCCACGGCGTAGCTACCCGCCAGGCCCATGGCCATGGCCTCGCGCCGCCCGATGAGGACCTGGCCGGCGAGCGCGACCGCGGGGGTGGCGTGGGCCGACGCGAGCTCGGCGACCCCGGCGACGACCTTGCCCTGCAGGCTCTGCCAGTCGAGGCACCCCTCGCCGGTGATGACGAGGTCGGCGGCGGCGACGAGCCGCTCGAGACCGACGGCGGCGAGGACCGTCTCGACACCGCTCACCCGACGACCGCCGAGGAGGAGCAGCGCGTAGCCGACCCCGCCGGCGGCGCCGGCACC
>NZ_JBNFOF010000268.1:0-3122 GCF_057364645.1 Janibacter sp. CFPM2_SD2 | reverse complement strand
CCGCCCGCCACCGGGGCCCGCCCGGGTGACCGGCGACGACCTGCGCCACGCCATCACCCGCGGCCGCGAGGCCAACCTCGTGCTCCTCGCCGTCGACGCCTCCGGCTCGATGGCCGCGCGCAAGCGGATGGGCGAGGTCAAGACCGCCGTCCTCTCGCTGCTGCTCGACGCCTACCAGCGGCGCGACCGTGTGGGTCTGGTGACCTTCCGCGGGCAGGGCGCCGAGCTCGCGCTGCCGCCCACCTCGTCCGTCGACGCCGCCGCCGCACGGCTCGCCGAGATGCCGCACGGAGGGCGCACCCCGCTCGCCGAAGGACTGACCGAGATCGCCAGGGTCGTTGCGCGAGAGCGCATCCGCGACCGCAACCAGCGCGCCCTCGTCGTCCTCGTCACCGACGGCCGGGCCACGGCCGGGCCCGATGCTCTCGCCCGGGCGCAGCGCATCGCCGACGCCTGGGGCCACACCGCAGAGACCGTCGTCGTCGACTGCGAGTCGGGCCGCTTCCGCATGGGCCTGGCCGCCGACCTCGCCCACCGCATGGGCGCCGAGCACATCGCCCTCGAGCAGGTCGCCGCGAGCGGCCTCGTCGAGATCGTCACCGACCGCACCACCCCCCGAAGGAGCGCCGCCTGATGGCCCAGGGACAGACCCCCGTCACGCCCGAGGACGGGCTCACCACGCGGCAGCGCCGCAACCGCCCGCTCGTCGTCGTCCACGGTGGCGTCGGCAAGGGCAAGTCGACGGCGGCCTTCGGCCTCGGCCTGCGCGGGTGGAACCAGGGCTGGTCGATCGGCGTCTTCCAGTTCGTCAAGTCCGCGAAGTGGCGCATCGGCGAGGAGGAGGTCTACACGACCCTCGGCCGCATCCACGAGGAGACGGGCGAAGGGGGTCCCGTCGAGTGGCACAAGATGGGCTCGGGCTGGTCGTGGTCGCGCAAGGCCGGGTCCGAGGAGGACCACGCCGCCGATGCGCGTGAGGGCTGGGAGGAGATCAAGCGTCGCCTCGCCGACGAGACGCACACCGTCTACATCCTCGACGAGTTCACCTACGTCATGAAGTGGGGCTGGGTCGAGCTCGACGACGTCATCGACACGCTGACCAACCGGCCCGGCTACCAGCACGTCGTCATCACCGGCCGCGACCCGCACCCGCGGCTGCTCGAGATCGCCGACGTCGCCACCGAGATGACCAAGGTCAAGCACCCCTTCGACCAGGGGCAGAAGGGCCAGAAGGGCATCGAGTGGTGACGGCCCTCCCCCGGGTGCTCGTCGCGGCGCCCGCGTCGGGCCACGGCAAGACGACGATCGCCGTGGGGATCATGGCCGCCCTCGCCCGGCGCGGCCTCACCGTCGCACCGGCCAAGGTCGGCCCCGACTACATCGACCCCGGCTACCACGCGCTGGCGACCGGTCGACCGAGCCGCACCCTCGACCCGTGGCTCGTGGGCGAAGGGAGGGTCGCTCCCCCTCCTCCGCCCGGCGGCGCCACCCACCCGACGCCCGCGGACGTCGCCGTCCTCGAGGGCGTCATGGGGCTCATGGACGGGCGGCTCGGGGGCGACGGCTTCGCCTCGAGCGCGCACGTCGCGGCCCTCACCCGCACCCCCGTCGTGCTCGTCGTCGACATCAGCTCGACCTCGCGGACCGTCGCCGCGACGGTGCACGGTCTCGCGACCATCGACCCCGACCTCGACGTCGTCGGCGTCGTGCTCAACAAGGCCGGCACCCCCCCGCCACGGCGACGAGGCCCGCCGCGCCGTCGAAGGCGTCGGCGTCCCCCGTCTGGGGCGTGCTCCCCCGCGACGCCGCGATGCACGTGCCCTCGCGCCACCTCGGGCTCGTGCCCGCCGCCGAGCGCGGCGAGGCCGCGGCCACCCCTCGACCACATCGCCGCCGTCGCCGAGGAGCACCTCGACCTCGACGCGCTCCTCGCCGCCGCACGCACCGCACCCGACCTCGGCGTCGAGCCGTGGGACCCCTCGCTCCCTGAGGAGCTTGCAGGTCCTGAGGAGGCGCGCCAGCGCCGTCTCGAAGGGCAGCACGCGTCTCGAAGGGAGAACCCCGTGGTCGCCGTCGCCGGAGGCCGGGCCTTCACCTTCCGCTACCCCGAGACCGTCGAGTTGCTCGAAGCGGCGGGTGCGCGAGTCGTCGAGGTCGACCCGGCACGCGACTCGGCGCTGCCCGAGGGCACCTGCGCCCTCTACCTCGGCGGCGGGTTCCCCGAGGTGCACGCACGCACCCTCGCGACCAACCGCCCTCTCGTGCAGGTGATCCGGGATGCCGTCGCCGATGGCATGCCGACCATCGCCGAGTGCGCCGGCATGCTCTACCTCGCCGAGACCCTCGACGACCACCCGATGGTCGGTGCCCTGCCGGCCCGTGCCGCGATGGGCCGACGGCTGACCCTCGGCTACCGCGAGGCGACCTCGCTCGTCGACTCGGTCGCCGGCCCCGCCGGCACCCGCGTGACGGGCCACGAGTTCCACCGCACGGTGACCGATCCGCCCTTCGGCACGCAGGCGGCGTGGGACCTCGGCGGACGCACCGAGGGCTTCGCCCTCGACCCCGCCGGCAGCGGCCGCGCGACCCTCGTCGCCTCCTACCTGCACACCCACTGGGCCGGCTCACCCGGCGTCGCCGCCTCCTTCGTCGACGCGGCTCGCGCATGGGGCGTCCGTGGATCGGGTGGGGTGGCGCTGGGGGCTTCGCCCGTGCACCACGAGTTCTCGGAGCCCTCACCTGACTCATCGCAACCGGCTCAGCCCTTGACTCGCGCCACCCCAGCCCGATCCACGTCCTTGCCTGTGGGCCCGTCACCGGTCGCCTTCGAGGGATCGGTGCCCGATCCGCTGCGGCATCACGGGGACGTCGAGGTGTCAGACGACCTGGTGGACCTGGCGGTCAACGTGCGGCTGACGAGTCCTCCGGAGTGGCTCACGCGAGCGCTGGTGGATGAGCTCGGCAAGGTGGCGAGCTATCCGGACGCCACCGTGGCGCGCGATGCGATCGCGGCGCGGCACGGGGTGGCCCGGGACCAGGTGCTGCCGACGAGCGGCGGGGCGGAGGCCTTCACGCTCGTCGCGCGGGCGCTGACGCCGCGCGACGCGGTCGTCGTGGCACCC
>NZ_JBNFOF010000267.1:0-3122 GCF_057364645.1 Janibacter sp. CFPM2_SD2 | reverse complement strand
CCCAGGTGGCTTGGTCACGGGCGTCGCCGACGGAGCGAGCGGGCCTGCTCGACCTCGGGCACGGCGCCACCGGAGCCGAGCAGCCCACCGAGCTCGGCCAGTCCCAGCCGGACGACGCCCGTGAGGCCGGCGACCTCGTGGGCGATGTCGTGCGGGAGCGCGAGGTCGATGTAGGCCTGGCGGCGACCGCCACGCGAGACCTGGGCGTCGGCGACCTCGGCGAGCGAGATCGCCAGGCCGGTCGAGCCGGTGCACGAGATGACGATGTCGGCGTCCGCGAGCGCCTCGGCGAGCTCGTCGAGCGGCCGGGCGGTGCCCTCGAGCCGCTCGGCGAGGGCGAGCCCGCGCTCGTGGGTGCGGTTGACGACGGTGAGGCGCTCGACGCCGCGGCGCACGCTGCTCGTCGCCGCGAGGGCGCTCATCGCGCCGGCGCCGACGACGAGGACGTGGGCCTGCGCGAGCGGGCCGACGTGCTGCTCGGCGGCATCGAGACCGACGCCGACGAGCGACCGGGAGACCTCGTCGATGCCCGTCTCGGAGTGCACCTGCTTGCCGGTGCGCAGGGCCTGCTGGACGAGCGAGTTGATGCTCGGGCCCACGTGACCGCCCGCCTGGCCGCGGGCGAGCGCGTCCCGCAGCTGGCCGAGGATCTGCGACTCACCGACGGCCATCGAGTCGAGACCCGCGGCGACGTTGAAGACGTGGGCGACGGCGGCATCCCCGTAGTGCAGGTCGAGGTGCTCCTTGAGGTCGTCGTGCGTGATGCCCGTCGAGGTCGTCATGGCGTCGGTGAGGTCGGCGACCGCGCCGTGGAACCCGCTGACCTCGGCATAGATCTCGGTGCGGTTGCACGTCGCGACGACGAGGTGCTCCGAGATGTCGGGGCTGGCCTCGGCGGCGGAGAGGATCCGGTCGAGGCTCACCTCGTCGAGCGCGGCCTTCTCCAGCACGGAGATGGGCGCACGTCGGTGGTTGAGCCCGAAGGCGAGCAGACTCATCGGCCGGCCGCCTCCTCGATGAGCTCGTCTGCGACGCCCACGCGCTGCTGCTCGTGGAAGGCGAGGATCTGCAGCTCGGTGGACAGGTCGACCTTGCGCATGTGCACCCCTTCGGGAACCTGGATGGCCGTCGCGGCGAAGTTGAGGATGGAGCTGACCCCGGCGTCGACGAGCAGGTCGGCGACCGCCTGGGCCGAGGAGGCCGGCGTCGCGATGACCCCGATGCACGCCTCGCCCGGGGTGACGAGCGCAGACAGCGCCGCCATCGGCTGGATGACGAGGTCGTCGAGGCTCTCGCCGACGATCTGCTCGTCGCGGTCGAGCAGGGCCACGACCTTGAAGCCCTTCGTCGCGAAGCCACCGTAGGAGGCGAGAGCGCGCCCGAGGTTGCCCATGCCGACGATGACGACGGGCCAGTCGTGGGTCA
The DNA here is from genome assembly GCF_057364645.1 of Janibacter sp. CFPM2_SD2. Classification (NCBI taxonomy): domain Bacteria; kingdom Bacillati; phylum Actinomycetota; class Actinomycetes; order Micrococcales; family Intrasporangiaceae; genus Janibacter; species Janibacter sp. CFPM2_SD2. The sequence continues at coordinate 1,697 of NZ_JBNFOF010000267.1, read as the reverse complement.
GGCCGAGGGCCCGCGAGATCTGGTAGGTCAGGTGGGCGACGTCGTAGCCGACGCCCCGCACGCCGTAGGAGCCGAGGTGGCTGAGGTCCTTGCGCAGCTTGGCGGAGGAGACCCCGGCGCTGTGCGCGAGCTCCTCGGACGAGACCGACTGGACGTCCTGGGCGGTCAGCTGACCCAGCGCCCGAAGGTATCCGGGAAGTCGCGCGACCGTTGCGTCGGGAATCTCCCGCTTGGCGGCCTGATCGACGGACACGGCTGGGCTCGACTCCTCTCGCGGTCGTGGGGCGAGCGGCGCCGAACGACCGAACGGCCCCGACATTACGCTCTTGTGAACAAATGCACAAAGTCGTCGCGGTCCGTGGACGGACGCCGGCGACCACCCCCGGATCAGCGCTGCAGGGCCGCGCGCAGCCGCCCTTCGTCTACTCGCCAGTAGTCGTGCTGGCGGCCGTCGACGAAGGTCACCGGCACCTCCTCGGTGTAGCGCGCGAGCTGCGGGTCGGCATCGATGTCGACCTCGGCGAAGCTGTCGCCGGTCTCGGCGACGACGCGCGCGATGACCGCGCGGGCCTCGTCGCACAGGTGGCAGCCCACGCGGCCGACCATGACGACGCGGGCATCGGGCAGTGCGGGCACCGGACCTCCTAGAAGAAGACGGAGCGGCGGGTGACGAGCACCGAGTAGAGCGTCTGCTGGATCGTCTCGCGCACCTGGTCGGTGAGCTCGAAGACGAGCATCGGGTCCTCGGCCGCCGCCGGGCCGAGCGATGCCGTGTCGACCGGCTCGCCGAACTCGATGATCCACTTGCTCGGCAGCGGGATCAGACCCAGCGGGCCGAGCAGCGGGAAGAAGGGTGTGATCGGCGCGTATGGGGCGCCGATCAGACGGGCCACCGTCTTCATGTTGCCGATCATCGGGTAGACCTCCTCGGCCCCGACGACGGAGCACGGGATGATCGGCACCTCGGAGCGGATCGCCGCGGAGACGAAGCCACCCCGACCGAAGCGCTGCAGCTTGTAGCGCTCGCGGAAGGGCTTGCCGACACCCTTGAAGCCCTCGGGCCACACACCGACGAGCTCGCCGCCGCGCAGCAGCCGCTCCGCGTCGGCATTGGACGCCAGGGTCGCACCCGTCTTGCGGGCGACGTCACCGACGACCGGCAGCTGGAAGACGAGGTCGGCTCCGAGCATGCGCAGGAAGCGCTGCTGCGGGTGGGCGTCGTGGATCGCCAGCTGGGTGATGACCGAGTCGATCGCGACGGTGCCCGAGTGGTTGGACACGAGCAGGGCACCGCTGTCGGCCGGGATGTTCTCGATACCCCGGACCTCGACGCGGAACCACTTGTCCTTGAGCAGGCGCAGCACCGGGAAGACGGTGTGCGTCGTGAAGTCGCGGTCGAAGCCGAAGTCGTCGACGGCGTAGTCGCCCTTGACCCGGCGCTGGAGGAAGTGGAGCGTCTCCGCGAAGCGCCGCTCCCAGTCCTCCCCCGCCGCCGCGCCGGCGGCCTGGCCGAGCGTGCGCGAGGTCATCTGACCGGCGGACAGGAGCACGGACAGCAGCTCCGCGAGCCCCGGCACGAGAGCCTGCCCGCTCTCCGGGGTGCCCGGGGTCGACGTCGGCTGGACCGGCTGGCACCGCGGGGCGCCACGGGTCGACGACCCCGACGTCGCGGTGCGAGAGCCGCGCGAGCCGGCAGT
>NZ_JBNFOF010000266.1:0-3141 GCF_057364645.1 Janibacter sp. CFPM2_SD2 | reverse complement strand
GGCGGCCCCGGGCGACCGGTCTCACCGCGCGCGTCCACCTCAAGGTCGACACCGGCCTCGGGGCGCGGTGGGGGCGTGGCGCGACGACCTCGCCGGCATGCTCGTCGACGCGGCCCGGCTCGAGGCCGAGGGCGTGCTCGACGTCGAGGGCATCTTCAGCCACTTCGCCTACGCCGATGCCCCGGATCACCCAACGGTGCGGGGCCAGCAGGAGACCTTCGGCGAGATCCTCGCCGACGCCGAGCGCGCCGGGCTGCGCCTGCGCATCCGCCACCTCGCCAACTCCGCCGCGACCCTGACCAACCCGTCGGCGCACCTCGACATGGTCCGCCCCGGCGTCTCGATCTACGGCCTGTCGCCGGTGCCCGACATCGGCGGCCCCACCCACTTCGGCCTGCGCGAGGCGATGCGCGTCGTCGCCCGCCTCATCAACGTCAAGGACTGCCCGGCCGGCCAGGGCATCTCCTACGGCCACCAGTACGTGACGAAGGGGGACACCCGCCTCGGTCTCGTGCCGCTCGGCTATGCCGACGGCATCCCGCGGCACGCCTCCAACGCCGGCCCGATGCAGGTCGGCGGCCGCCGCTACACCGTCGCGGGACGCGTGTGCATGGACCAGATGGTGCTCGACCTGGGCGCCGACAGCCCGGCCCGCTCCGGCGACGAGGTCGTGCTCATCGGCCGCGAGGCCGACGGCGAGCCGACCGCCCAGGACTGGGCTGCCGCGATCGACACGATCAACTACGAGATCGTCACCCGGCTCGGGCCCCGCGTGCCCCGCCGCTACCTCGGAGGCCTGTGATGGACGAGCACGAGCACGGCGGCATCGGCAAGGCGGCCGCGACCGGCATCGGTCTGGCGGCCGCGGCCGTCGGCGGCGCGGCGATTGCCGGCGCGGGCTACGCGGGCCGGTCCGCGGTCAAGCGCTCGCGCGCCTATGCCGTGACCCACCACGACAAGGTGCACGTCTTCCCCTTCGCCACGGACAAGGTCATGGCCGTGCCGGCCAACGACGGGGTCGTGCTGCACGTCGAGGTCGACGAGCCCGAGGGCTGGACCCCGCAGACCGGGCCGACCGTCGTGCTCGTCCACGGCTTCGTGCTCAACCTCAGCTCCTGGGTCTTCCAGCGGCGCGCGCTCGTGGACGCCGGCTACCGCGTCGTCAGCTACGACCAGCGCAACCACGGCGCCTCGCAGGCCGGCGACCTCGAGCACTGCACCATCGACCAGCTCGGCAAGGACCTGCGGGCCGTCGTCGACGCGACGACGCCCGAGGGGGAGCTCGTCCTCGTCGGCCACTCGATGGGTGGCATGACGATCATGAGCTTCGCCGGACGCTATCCCGAGGTGACCCGCGACCGGGTCCGCGGCGTCGCCCTCATCGCGACCAGTGCCGGCGGTGACAGCCTCGTGCACGTCGGTCTGGGCAAGGTGCTCGACGGCGTGATCACCCGCTTCGGACCCGGCTTCCTCGGTGGGCTGGGCCGCCGCGACGGCGTGTGGGGCGGCATGCGCGCCGCCGGACGTGCTGTCGAGAACCGCGCGATCCAGCGCTACTCCTTCGGCACGCCGATGCCCAAGGAGATGGTGCGCAAGCTCGCGACGATGATCTTCGGCACCCGACTCGACGCGATCGGCGCCTTCCTGCCCGAGCTCGACGAGCTCGACGTGCGCGACAGCCTGCCCGGGCTGGTCGACACCCCCGTGCTCATCGTCGCCGGGTCCAAGGACGTGCTGACCCCGCCGTCGCACAGCCAGGCGCTCGCCGACGCGCTGCCGGCCGCCGAGCACGTCGTCGTTCCCGGTGTGGGTCACCTCCTACAGCTCGAGAGGCCGGGGCCGGTCACCGACGGCATCCTCGGTCTGCTCGAGCGCAGTCGGGGCGTGGACGCCGAGCGTGACGCCGAGCGGGCCGGGGCCGCCGTCAGCGAAGGGGGCCGCGGAGCCCGCGGGGCGAAGCGCGTGAGCGTGCTCCTCACCGACACCGACACGACCGTCGCTGCCGGGCGGCGGCTGGCCGACCTGCTGCGTGCCGGTGACCTCGTCGTGCTCACCGGTGGGCTGGGGGCCGGCAAGACGACCTTCACCCGCGGGCTGGGCGAGGGGCTCGGCGTGCGGGGGGCCGTGACCTCTCCCACCTTCGTCATCGCGCGCGTGCACCCCTCACTCGTCGGGGGGCCGGAGCTCGTGCACGTCGATGCCTACCGCCTCGGCGGCTCGGCCGAGCTCGACGACCTCGACCTCGACTCCGAGCTCGACGAGGCCGTGACCGTCGTCGAGTGGGGCGCCGGGCTCGTCGAGGGGCTGGCCGACGACCGCCTCGAGATCACCCTCGTCGCCGACCCCGAGACCGAGGAGCGCACGCTCGCCGTCACCGGCATCGGTCCCCGCTGGGCCGACGTCGACGTCGAGGCGCACCTGCAGGCGGCAGCCGGGGCGTCGAGCTCCGGGGCGCCTTGCCCCGACGACCCCGGACGAAGGGGGAACCCCGTGAGGCTGCTCGCGCTCGACACCGCCACCTCGGCCATCTCGGTCGCCGTCCACGACGGCGAGCAGGTCCTGGCCAGCCGCAGTGCCGTCGACGCTCGCCGGCACACCGAGCTGCTCGCCCCGATGCTCGTCGAGACCCTCGCGGCGGCCGGCACCGGCGTCGACGAGGTGACCCACGTGGCCGTCGGCACCGGACCGGGGCCCTTCACCGGGCTGCGGGTCGGGCTCGTGACCGCGCAGACCTTCGCCACGCGCGGGGGATCGGTGTCCACGGCGTCTGCTCACTCGACGCCCTCGCCGCGGCGGCCGCCGCGCAGGGTCACGAGGGTGAGCTGCTCGTGGCGACCGACGCCCGGCGCAAGGAGGTCTACTGGGCCCGATATCGCTGCGCCGCAGGCGAGATCACCGTCCTCGACGAGCCCGAGGTGACCCGGCCCTCTGAACTGCCCGAGGAGGTACGCGCCCTGCCGGCCGTCGGCCGCGGGCCGCTGCTCTACCCGGACCTGCTGACCTCGCTCGCCGGTTGTGACGCTGACGGGCTGCTCGACGTCGACGCCGGGGTCCTCGCCGGCCTGGCCGCCCGGCGCATCGCCGCCGGGGCCGACATGCCGATCGAGCCGCTCTACCTGCGCCGGCCCGACGCGTCGCGCC
>NZ_JBNFOF010000265.1:0-3147 GCF_057364645.1 Janibacter sp. CFPM2_SD2 | reverse complement strand
GGACGGCGACGGCCACGACCGCGACGTCACGACTGCGCGCGACGGCCGCGGCCCCGGGTGCGCTCACGCAGACCGGCTCAGCTCTCCCGCGTCAGGCGACGGCGGTAGGCGAGCAGGCCGAGCGCGCCGACCATGGCGAAGGCGCCGGCGCCCAGGGCGCCCTTCGCCTCGACACCCTCGGTGCTCCCGCCGCCCGTCTCGACGCCACCCGTGGGCGGAGCGCCGACGGCCGCGCCGGTGACCGTGCCGCACGTCGCCGGGTTGGTGGCCTCCTCGGGGATGCCCTTGACCCCGACGGACTTCGCGAAGCTCGACTCGCCGAGCGCGTCGAGGTCGTACTTGTCGTTGCCGTTGGCGTCGAGGCCGTGCTGCACGATGTGCAGGTTCTTCAGCTTGGCGCCGGCGCCCTCGGGCAGGGTGATCGTGCGCGAGTACGACAGGTTGCCGTTCGCGTCGGCGGTCGGCATGCGGTCGACGGCGAGACCGCTGTCAGGGCTCGTGTCCCCCTTCGTCGTCAGCGAGATCATGATGTCGCCGTAGGTCGGCAGGCCCTCCTCGGTGTTGACCTGGCCGTCGCCGTCCGCGTCGGCAGCCGACGTCGGGCAGGTGAAGTCCTTGTTCTCGTCGAAGGACCCGTGGAAGTGCTGGGCGTGGGGCGAGTTGGGGGTGAACCCCGTGCCCGTGATGTCGACCGTCAGCTGGTCGCCGGCGAGCGACAGCTGTGCGGTCGACGAGGACCCGCTGTCGTTGCCCATCGTGTCGGTGAGCTTCATCGTCCACTTCTCGTCGGCGCTCGCGCCGTTGGCTCCCGCGAGGAGGATCGCGCACGCGGCCGGGGTGGCGAGGGCGGCCTTGGTGAGGGTGTGCATACCTGACTCCTTCGTCGTGGCCGGCCGATCTCGGATGACCGGAGGCCTCGTGGCAGGAGTTCGGGGCGAAGGGAGAAACGGATGGGTCAGCGCGTGCGGAGCTCGGTGCGGCAGCGCTGCTCGAAGGTGTCGAGCTCGGCGAGCGCGTCGTCGATGTCGCGCCGCCGCTGCTCCAGGTCCGCGCGGCGCTCGTCGATCTGGCCGAGCACGTACTCGAGCTGGCTGCGGCGACCGCGCGGTGCGTCGTAGAGGTCGATGATCTTGGCGATCTCGTCGAGCGGGAAGCCGAGCCGCTTGCCGCGCAGCACCAGAGACAGCCGGGTGCGGTCGCGCCGGTGGAAGAGGCGCGTCGTGCCCTGCCGCTCGGGCGAGATGAGCCCGATGTCCTCGTAGTGCCGGACCGTGCGCGTGGTGATGCCGAACTCGTCGGCGACCTCGCGGATCGTCCACGTCCGCGCGTGCTCGTCGGGAGCATCCGCGCTCGGGGGAGTCGCCCCCTTCGTCCGGCTTGTCATGACCCGAGATGATGCTTTACGTTGACGTCAACGTCAAGCAATGGTGCTGCCGGTGACCCCGGGGCGCCGGGAGAGGTCGGGCATGTTCGAGCTGTCGCAGGACCACGAGGACTTCCGCGCGAGCGTGCGCGACTTCGCCGAGCGCGAGGTGGAGCCGCACGTGGCCCAGTGGGACAAGGACCACCACCTGCCGCTCGAGGTCGTGCACCGCATGGGCGACCTCGGCCTCTTCGGGCTCGTCGTCCCCGAGCGCTGGGGCGGGTCGGCCGAGACCGTCGACGGCGTCGTCCAGTCCGACTTCACCGCCCTGTGCGTCGCGATCGAGGAGCTCGGCCGCGTGGACCAGTCCATCGGCATCACGCTCTCCGCCGGCGTCGGCCTGGGCATCAACCCGATCCTCACCTACGGCACCGACGAGCAGCGCGACCGCTGGCTCCCCGACCTCGTCGCCGGGCGCGCGCTCGCCGGCTTCGGTCTCACCGAGCCCGACGCCGGCTCCGACGCCGGTGGCACCCGCACGACGGCGAAGCGCGACGGCGACGAGTGGGTCATCGACGGCGCGAAGTCCTTCATCACCAACTCCGGCACCGACATCACCTCGCTCGTCACGGTGACCGCCCGCACCGGCACGAGCGCGGAGGGTCGCCCGCAGATCTCCGCGATCATCGTCCCCAGCGGCACGCCCGGCTTCACCGTCGAGGCGCCCTACGACAAGCTCGGGTGGAACATCTCCGACACCCACGGGCTGAGCTTCGCCGGCTGCCGCGTCCCCGCCGACCACCTCGTCGGGCAGGAGGGGCAGGGTTTCCGTCAGTTCCTCAAGACGCTCGACGACGGCCGCATCGCCATCTCGGCGCTCGCCACCGGCCTGACCCAGCGGATGCTCGAGCTGGCCACCGACTACGCGCAGACCCGCACCGCCTTCGGCCGGCGATCGGCGTCAACCAGGGCGTGAGCTTCCAGGTCTCCGACCTCGCCGTCATGGCCGAGACCTCCCGCGTGCTCACCTACAAGGCCGCCTGGCTCAAGGACGAGGCCGACCGCGGTCGTCGCTCGACGCAGGAGGTCGCCAAGGCCGCCTCGATCGCCAAGCTCTACACCTCCGAGGCCGCGGTGAGCGCGACGCGCATCGCCACGCAGGTCTTCGGCGGCAACGGCTTCATGGAGGAGTACCCCGTCGCGCGCTTCTACCGCGACGCCAAGATCCTCGAGATCGGCGAGGGCACCTCCGAGGTGCAGCGCATGGTCATCGCCCGCCACCTCGGCCTGCCGGTCTGAGCCGCCCGGACGAAGGAGAGTCCCAGTGAGCAGCTATCCGCTCGACCCCGCGGTCGAGGACGTCCGCCGCCGTATCCGCGAGGCGCACGAGGCCTCCGAGCGCCCGACCGACAAGGCCGCGGCGAAGCTCGAGTCCCAGGGCAAGCTCTACGTCCGCGACCGCATCGCACTGCTCGTCGACGAGGGCAGCTTCGTCGAGGACGGGCGCTATGCCAATGCGCTCGCGCCCGGGCTGCCGGCCGACGGCGTCGTCACCGGCCGCGGGCTCGTCGACGACCGGCCGGTCATCGTCATCGCCAACGACCCGACGGTCAAGGCCGGCTCGTGGGGCGCCCGCACGGTGGAGAAGATCGTGCGCGCCACCGAGACGGCGCTGCGCGAGGAGCTGCCGGTCTTCTGGCTCGTCGACTCCGCGGCGCGCGCATCACCGACCAGGTCGAGATGTTCCCCGGCCGCGCGGCGCCGGTCCGACCGCATAGTCCGAC
>NZ_JBNFOF010000264.1:0-3156 GCF_057364645.1 Janibacter sp. CFPM2_SD2 | reverse complement strand
GGCGTCCGTCGCGCAGTGCCTGCGGTGACAGCTGCGCGGTCAGGTCGAGCGCGGGGACGTCGAGGGTCATCGCCTCCGCGCCGGTGTCGACGTCGGCGAGGCCGGCGTCTCGGGCGTCGGCGGGCTGGGGTGGGTCGCTCCGCGCCGAGGACGAAGGGGAGGCCCCGCCGGTGGTCGAGGTGGTCGCCGTGGTCGCGTCGAGCTCGTCGACGTGCTCGACGTCGTCGAGGAGGTCGAGCCGCTCGCCGGCACCGGGTCCTCGCTCGCCCCGCCGCCGCACCCACCGAGTGCCGTGCCCAGCCCCCAGCCCCAGCGCCAGCCCCCACGCCGAGGCCACGGACCACGACCGAGCCACGACGGGAGCGCATGCCGCTCACCCTGCCACGGCGAGCGAGGACGCCGTGGGCCGGGCGAGCGCACGACACGGCGCAGGGCCGCCCGCGACAGATGTCGCGGACGGCCCTGCGGGTGCTGCCTCGGGCTGGGATCAGCCCTTGCCGTTGCCCTTGCCAGCGCCCTTGCCGTTGTTCTTGCCCTTGCCCTGACCGGCGCCCTTGCCGCCCTTCGCCGCGGGCCAGATCATGATGACCGAGGGGCGGGGCTGCGTGTTGCCCTGGTAGGGGAAGAGGCTCGTCGGGGCGGCGGTGGTGGCGCCGTCCGACTCGCCCGGGTGCTGGATCGCGGCGAAGACGACGCGGTCGTCCCACTCGATGAGCGGGCCGCAGCACTCGGCGTGCGCCGGCACCGAGAGGAACTGCTGCAGGTGTCCCTTGTGGGCGCCCTCGAGCGGCATGAGGTACATGCCGTCGCAGTGGCCCAGGGCGTTGCCGTCGGTGGCGACCCACAGGTTGCCGTCACCGTCGAAGGCGACGTTGTCCGGGCAGGAGATCGGGCTGACCTGCGACGTGTCGTAGCCGTTGAAGTAGGTCTGCGGGTCATTGGGGTCACCGCAGATGAGGACGAGCTTCCACGCGAAGGTCGTGCCGGTGTGGTCGCCGCCGTCCTCGGTGATCTCGAGGACCTGGCCGTGCTTGTTGTTGGCGCGCGGGTTGGCCTCGTCGACCTGCGTGGGGGTGCGGGCCGAGTTGTTGGTCAAGGCGGCGTAGACGCGGCGGTTGACCGGGTTGACCTCGACGTCCTCGGGGCGGTCCATCTTCGTCGGGCCGACCTTGTCGGCGGCGACGCGGGTGTAGACGAGGACCTCCTCGACACTCATGCCGTCGACCTTGGACTCGCCACCGACGACGAGCGGCAGCCACTGGCCGGTGCCGTCGTGCTCGCCGTCCGCGGCGCCGTCGCCGGTGAACTTCGCGACGTAGAGGTCGCCCTCCTCGAGGAGGGTCTTGTTGTGGGCGCGGTCGCCCTCGCGGTAGGTCCGCTTCGACACGAACTTGTACATGTAGTCGAAGCGCTCGTCGTCACCCATGTAGGCGACGACGTGGCCGTCGTCGGCGATGACGACGTTGGCGCCCTCGTGCTTGAGGCGGCCGAGCGCGGAGAGCTTGCGCGGGGGAGCGGTCGGGTCGCTCGGGTCGACTCGATGACCCAGCCGTGGCGGTGCGCCTCGTTGGGCTCCTTCGTCAGGTCGAAGCGGGAGTCGAGGCGGTCCCAGTTGTGCTGGCTCGTGCTGCCGCCGGCGAGGCCGTAGCGCTTGGCGGCCTGGCCCCTGAGGTCGGCGGTCGGGGCGGCCGGCTGGGTGAAGTAGCCGTTGAAGTTCTCCTCGCCGGAGAGGATCGTGCCCCACGGCGTCGTGCCCCCGGCGCAGTTGCCGAAGGTGCCCAGGGGCGTCGTGCCGGCCGGGTCGGCGGAGGTCTTGACGAGGTCGCTGCCGCGGGCCGGGCCGACGAGCTCGAAGGGGGTGGTGGCCGTGATGCGGCGGTTGAGCGGCGCGCCCTTGGTGTAGACCCACTTGCTGTTGGGGTTCTTGCGCGACATCTCCACGACGGTCATGCCGTGGGCGTTCATGGTGATCCGGACCTGGTCGTCGGTCATCGCGGCCGCGGTCGTGTAGCCGTGGAACATGAGGTTGTTGTTCGTGTACTCGTTGTTGACGACGAGCACCGCGTTGTTCGCGCCCTTGGTGCGCACGACACCGACGTAGTCGCAGTTGTAGCCCATCTGGCCGGCCTGCGCGGCGGCGGTCTGGTGGTCGAAGTCGAAGGCCGGTGCGCCCTTGAGGATCGGGTCACCCCAGGCGATGACCGGGGCCCACTGGAAGCCCTCGGGGACGACGACCTCGTCGGTGCCGGCGGGCACCGGGGAGATCGGGGTGAAGCCGAAGGGGGCCTTCTTGCCCGGTCCGGCAGCGGCGGCGGGGGTGGCCGCGCCGGTGGCGACGGTCGTCAGACCGGCGAGGGCCGCGGCGGCGCCGCCGGCCTTGAGCACGGAGCGACGCGAGGCGGCGACGACGTCACCGAAGTAGTCGTTGTCCGAGGTGTTGGGGACCGGCTTGCTGCAGGCGTCGTTGCACTTCCAGGTGCAGGTCGCGGCGGCGCGGCCGCCGTCACGGTGGCCGGTGGCCAGGGGCAGCAGGGGGCGGTCGTTGCGAGGGGGCGTCATCAGGTTCCTCCGGGAGATCCGCCCGACGACGGGCGGGGGTGAGCAGGGGTGACCAGCCGAACCTAGGGAGGCGCGGGTCACCCCGGGCGGCATCGACATGACGAGCAGGTGACGCCCAGTCGAACGTCGCGCGTCCCCCGCGCCGGTGGTGACCAGCCGGTAGCGTCGGTCGGGTGACGAGCTTCGAGACGTGGGACCGGGCGACGAAGGGGAGGTCCGCCCCCTTCGCCGTCGTGGACCTCGATGCCTACGACGCCAACGCCGCCGACCTCGTGCGGCGGGCCGGTGGCGCCCGATCCGGGTGGCGAGCAAGTCGATCCGGGTGCGCCACCTGCTCGAGCGGGCCCTGGCGACGCCTGGCTTCGCCGGGGTGATGGCCTACTCGCTGCCCGAGGCGCTGTGGCTCGTCGGGCACGGCGTGCGCGACGTCTTCGTCGCCTACCCGAGCGTCGACCGCGAGGCGCTCACCGCGCTCGCCGCCGACGAGCAGGCGCTGCAGGAGGTGAGCATCGCCGTCGACTCGGCCGAGCACGTCGAACGCGCTGCGCCGGTGGCTGCTGCACGGCGCCCCGTGTCGGGTCGGTCGTCTCGTCGACG
>NZ_JBNFOF010000263.1:0-3189 GCF_057364645.1 Janibacter sp. CFPM2_SD2 | reverse complement strand
CTCCGCGGCGACCGCCTCGAGCGCCTGCGCGATGCCCGGCGCGGGCGGCCTCGGGGTCGGCGGCCGCCGGCTCCCGCTCGGGTGCCCGCACGGGTGGTGCGACGAGCACCACGGGTCCGTGCGCGGTGCCCGAGGAGACGCCGATGCCCTGCCGAGTGCTGACCTCGTCGGCCATCGCGATCACTCCTGGGAGTCGAGGTCGGTCTCGAGGAGGGTGACGAGCTCGTCGAGGACCGCGTCGGCGCCCTCGCCCTCGGCGCTCACCTCGACCTGCTCGCCGTGCTTGGCCCCGAGCGCCATGACGCCGAGGATGCTCGTCGCGTCAACGGGCTCGTCGCCGGGGCGGCCGATCTGCACGTCGAGCCCGGACTCGGACGCCTTCTGCACGAAGAGCGCTGCGGGTCGCGCGTGCAGGCCGACGGACGAGGCGATGGTGGTGGTGCGACTGGCCATGACGGCTCCTTGCTGTGGACGGTGCGGATGTTCTGGTGATGTGGGTGGTGCTGGTGGGCCGGGTCCCGCGGGTGCGCGACCCAGCCTGTCAGGCGGCGACCCGCTGCGGGTCCCCCTCGGGCTGCGCGGCGCGCGAACCCATGGTCTTGAGGGCGATGACGATGGCGGCCATGACGACGACGCCGACGGCGAGGGCGACGACGAACATCAGGAAGTTGCCCATGAGGGGCAGCACCCAGACGCCGCCGTGGGGCGCCCGGAGGGTCACCCCACCGGCCATGACGAGGGCGCCGGTGATCGCCGAGCCGACGACCGAGCTGGCCATGACCCGGACCGGGTCGGCGGCGGCGAAGGGGATGGCCCCCTCGGAGATGAAGGAGGCACCGAGCAGCCACGCCGCCCGGCCGTTCTCGCGCTCGGGCTCCGAGAAGAGCCGCGGGCGCACCGTCGTGGCCAGGGCGAGGGCGAGCGGTGCGACCATGCCACCGGCCATGACGGCGGCCATGATCTTCAGCTGGATGGCGTCGGTGGCCGTGCCCGCGACCGTCAGACCGGTCGTGCCGAAGGTGTAGGCCACCTTGTTGACCGGGCCACCGAGGTCGAAGCCCATCATCCCGCCGAGGAGGGCGCCGAGCAGCAGCGCGCTGCCGCCACCCATGCCCTCGAGCCCGGCGGTGAGCGAGTCCATGAGCCAGGTGATCGGGCGGCCGAGCGCGGTGATGAAGAGCCCTGCCGTGATGAGCGTCGACAGGAGCGGGATGACCACGACGGGCATGACGCCGCGCACGCCGGCGTGGACCTTCCAGCCGGCCACCCACCGGGCGACGAAGCCCGCGATGAAACCGGTCGCCAGACCGCCGAGGAAGCCGGCGCCCATCGTCGAGGCGATCCAGCCGCTGACGATGCCGGGCACGAGGCCGGGCCGGTCGGCGATCGCGTAGGCGATGTAGCCCGAGAGGATCGGGACGAGGAAGCCGAAGGCCGCGCCGCCGATGACGAAGAACAACGCCGCCCACGAGGTCAGGCTCAGCGGGCTGAAGCTGTTGGCGATGTTGAGGTCACCCTCGGCCGTCAGCGAGTACTGGGTGATCTCGATGGCGCCCTTCTCGCCCATGGCGATCTGGGCGAGCATGAAGGACAGGGCGATGAGGATCCCACCGGCCGCGACGAAGGGGATCATGTAGCTCACCCCGGTCATCAGCCACTGGCGCACCCTGGTCGCGGTCGACACCTCGGGGTCCTCGTCCCCGGTGCCGTCGGCCAGGTCGGTGGCCGCGGCGGCCGCCGCCGCCCGCTGGGGTTGGCCGCCCACTGCCCGGCCAGCGTCACGGCACGCTCGACGAGCTCGGGTGCGTCCGAGACCCCCTTCTTGACCCCGACGTCGAGGGTCGGGAGGCCAGCGAAGCGGCCCTTGTCCTTGACCTCGAGGTCGTGGGCGAAGATCACCGCGTCGGCACGCTGGATCTCGCTGCGGGACAGCGGGGTCGAGCCCGCGGACCCCTGGGTCTCGACGGTGATCGTGTGGCCCGCCTCCTCGGCGGCCGTCCGCAACGCCTCTGCGGCCATGTACGTGTGGGCGATGCCGGTCGGGCAGGAAGTCACCGCGACGAGGTGCAGGGAATGCGAACCCTCGCCCGCGGTCGTTGCGGAGGCACCGCCCGCGGACGCCTCGTCCGCAGCGCCCTCGTCCGAGGAGTGAGTGGGCTCCGAGGACTGCGTGGAATCGGAGGACTCGACGGCCGGGGGCGCAGCCGAGGCGACGGGTTGCGGGGTGCCCTGCTTCGGCTCGTCGAGGGAGACCCGCTCCTCGACGAGCGCGACGACCTCCGCCTCGGTCGTCGCGGCCTCGAGGGCCGAGCGGAAGGACTGGTCCATGAGCGCCTTGGCGAGCTTGGGCAGCACCTGCATGTGCGCCTCTCCGCCCCCCTCGGGCGCGGCAATGAGGAAGATGAGCGTCGCGGGGCCGTCCTTCGCGCCCCAGTCGATGCCCCGGGTGGCTCGACCGAAGACGAGCGAGGGCTCGGTGATCGCCGCGCTGCGGGCGTGCGGGATGCCGATGCCGCCGGGCAGGCCGGTCGCCATGACCTCCTCCCGGGCCCGCACGTCGTCGAGGAAGGCCTCGACGTCGGTGGTGCGACCGCTCTCGACGAGAGTCTCGGCCAGCCGCCGGGTCGCGGCGTGGGAGTCTGGTGCGCTGAGGTCGAGCACGACCTGCGACGGGGTGATGAGCGGCATTGCTCGGTCCTTCCGGGGGTGGGGCTCAGTCGCGGACGGCGAGGGAGCGGTCAGGGGTCGTGGTGACGGAGACGTCGATGTCGGCGAGGTCGGGCGGCGTGGGGACGCTGCTGCCCGGCAGGGTCACGGCAGCGGCGCCCCACCGGACACCGGTGCACAGCGCCTGCGCGGCGGGGCCCCGGCGGCGAGGTCGTGGAGCAGGCCGGCGAGCATGCAGTCGCCTGCACCCACCGTCGACACCGGGGCGGGCGATGGTCGCCCGGGCGTGGACCACCTCGTCGCCGTCGACGAGCACGCACCATCGCGGCCGAGGCTGACGGCCACCCGGCCGACCCCTCCGGCGACGAGGTCCCGGGCCGCGTCGACGACCGCCCCGAGCGTCGGCAGGTCGGCACCGACGAGCTCCTCGAGCTCGACCCGGTTGGGCTTGATGAGGTCGGGTCCAGCGGCCACCGCCGGTCGAAGGGGGTCGCCCGAGGAGTCGACGGCCACGCGGGCTCC
>NZ_JBNFOF010000262.1:0-3217 GCF_057364645.1 Janibacter sp. CFPM2_SD2 | reverse complement strand
GCCGTCCTCGGCCTCGTCCCGCGCGTGCCGCTCCCGCGCCCCTCGCCCTCCCGCTCGGGCTCGTCGCGGCCGCGTCGCTGCACATCTACCTCGTCCAGTGGCAGGTCTTCCGGGTCGTGGACGACCCGTGGCTCGCCCTGGCCGGGTCCCTCGTCCTCGGGGTCGTGCTGTGGTGGCTGCTGCAGCGCCCGACGCACGCCCTGGCCGACCTGGCCACCCGGGACCGCCGTCCCGCCCCCGCACCGACCGGCCCCCGGGCCGAGACCGCCTGAACGATCGGAGACCCCGCGATGATGACCCGACGCACCCTCATGGTGAGCGCCCTCGGCGCCTCCGTCCTCGCCCTCGCCGCCTGCGGCGGCTCGGACGGCCCGGCGACCGACCCGGACGCGCTGCAGATCTACTCCAGCCAGCACGACACCCTCACCAAGGCCTGGGCCGAGGGCTTCACCAAGAAGACCGGCATCAAGACGCAGGTCCGCGCCGGCAAGGACTCCTCGATGGGTCACCAGATCGTCCAGGAGGGCGAGGCCTCGCCCGCCGACGTCTTCCTCACCGAGAACAGCCCCGCGATGACTCTCGTCGAGGAGGCGAAGCTGCTCGCCCCCATCGACGCGAAGACGCTCGCCAAGGTGCCCGAGGACCGCCGCCCCAGCAGCGGCGACTGGACGAGCGTGGCCGCCCGGTCCACCGTCCTCGTCTACAACCCCGACAAGATCGACGCCAAGGACCTGCCGGCCTCGCTCATGGACCTGCAGGACCCGGAGTACAAGGACCAGTGGGGCGCCGGCGCGACGGGCGCCGACTTCCAGGCGATCGTCGCCGGCATGCTCGCCGACCAGGGCGAGGCGAAGACGAAGACCTGGCTCGAGGGCATGAAGACCAATGCGCGCATCTACGAGAACAACATCGCGACGATGAAGGCCGTCAACGCCGGCGAGGTCCCGATGGGCGTCATCTACCACTACTACTGGTACCGCGACCAGGCCGAGACCAAGGAGGGCACGGCCAGCACCAAGCTGCACTACTTCAAGCACGAGGACCCCGGCGCCTTCGTCAGCCTCTCCGCCGCGGGCGTGCTCAAGAACGCCAAGCACGCCGACGAGGCCCAGCAGTTCGTCGACTACGTCCTCTCGAAGGAGGGCCAGCAGGTCCTCGAGACGAGCGGCTCGAAGGAGTACGCGGTCGCCACCGGCGCCGCCTCCGACCCGGACCTGCCCACTCTCGACTCCCTCGAGTCGCCCGACGTCGACCCCTTCGGCCTCGACTCCGAGAAGGTCACCCGGCTGATGACCGATGCCGGTCTCCTCTAGGCACCTCGTGGTGGCCGCGGCGGTCCTCGCCGCGGCCATCACCCTGCTCCCGATCGGGGTCGTCGCCGTCGACGCGATCGGGCGGACCCCCGGCGGGCTCGGCGGCGCCGCGGACTACCTCGTGCGCCCGCGCATCGGCGAGCTGCTCGCCAACACCCTCCTGCTCATCGCCGTCACCGTCCCCGCGACGGTCGTCCTCGGTGTCGGCTCCGCGTGGCTCGTCGAGCGGACCGACCTGCCCCTCGCCGGCGTGTGGCGGGTGCTCCTCGGCGCCCCGCTCGCCGTCCCGGCCTTCGTCGCCGCCTATGCCTGGGTCTCCTTCCGCCCCGGCCTCGACGGGCTGGGCGGGGCGGCGCTCGTGACGACCGCCGCGTACTTCCCCTTCGTCTACCTGCCCGTGGCGGCCATCCTGCGTGACCTCGACGCCGCCCCGGAGGAGGACGCCCGGGCGCTCGGGGCCGGACCGTGGGCTGCCTGGCGGCGGACCGTCCTGCCGCGGCTGCGCCCCGCGATCAGTGGTGGCGCGCTGCTCGTCGCGCTGCACCTGCTCGCGGAGTTCGGCGTGCTCGAGATGATGCGCTACCCGACCTTCACCACCGCGATCCTCGTGCAGTACCAGGTGAGCTTCAGCAGCAACCAGGGCAGCCTGCTCGCGCTCGTCCTCGTGCTGCTGTGCGTCACCGTCCTCACCCTCGAGCACCTGGTGCGCGGCAGCGCCCGCACCTCCCGCGTCGGCCGCGGCGTCCACCGCCGGGCCGAGGCCGTGCGCCTGGGCCGCTGGGCCCCGCTCGCCTGCCTCGCGCTGACGGCCGTCGTCCTCGTCTCCCTCGTCGTCCCCGTGACGCTCGTCGGACGCTGGCTCGCGCGCTGGGCCGCCGCCCCCGCCGCAGGGATCGCGATGCGCCCCTCCCTGCTGCTCACCACCGGCTCGACGATCTCCCTCGCGCTCGCCGCGGCCGCCCTCACCCTGCTGCTCGCCCTCCCCGGGGCCTGGCTGCTCAGCCGCCGTCGCTCCGGGTGGACGCTCCTGCTCGAGCGCGTCACCTATGTCGCCAGCTCGCTGCCCGGCGTCGTCATCGCGCTGGCGCTGATCACCCTGTCGGTGCGCTACCTCCCGGCGGCCTACCAGAGCCCCGCCCTGCTCGTGCTCGGCTACACGATCCTCTTCATCCCCCGGGCGATGTCTCGCTGCGCTCCCGGCCTGGCCGCCGCGCCCCCCGGAGCTCAGACGCAGCGCGCTCGCTCGGCAGCAGCCCGGCCGAGGCCTTCCGCCGGGTCGTGCTGCCGCTCATCCTCCCGTCGGCCCTCACCGGAGCGGCGCTCGTGGCCATCGCGACGGCGACCGAGCTCACCGCGACCCTGCTGCTCGCGCCGACGGGCACCTCGACCCTCGCGACGGCCTTCTGGGCCGCCAGCGACGAGTTCGACTACACGGGGGCGGCCCCCTTCGCGGCGATGATGATCCTGCTGTCCGCCCCGCTGACCTTCCTGATGCTCCGACAGAGTGGGATCGAAGAATGAGCACCGTCGACATCCACGGCATCACCGTCGGGTACGGCTCCGAGCCGATCCTGCACGGCGTCGACCTCACGGTCCCCACCGGCACGACGACCGCGGTCCTCGGCGCCTCCGGTGGCGGCAAGACGACCCTGCTGCGGGTCATCGCTGGCTTCCTCGCCCCAGACGCGGGGACCGTGCGCATCGGTGAGCGGATCGTGTGCGGCGAAGGGAGGTCCGTCCCGCCCGAGCGGCGCGGCATCGGCTACGTGCGCCAGGACGGGGGACTCTTCCCGCACCTCGACGTCGCGCACAACATCACCTTCGGCATGCGCCGCGCCGCGCGGCGCGCGGCGACCGGGTCGGCGAGCTCCTCGAGCTCGTCGGCCTGCCCGCGAGCACCGCGA
>NZ_JBNFOF010000261.1:0-3266 GCF_057364645.1 Janibacter sp. CFPM2_SD2 | reverse complement strand
GGAGGCCCCGGCGGGTCCCCCTTCGCGCTGGTCCTCGCCCGAGCGGCTGGTCCGCCCGGCGGTGCACCCTCGCGAGGCGGCTGGGCGGCCTCCGCCCTCCCCCGCTGACCTGACACCCGATTCACCCGGGCCGCTGCTGCCCAGGGGCCGCGCATTCGAAGAAGGAACGCCCGCTCGAGCGGGCGTTCCTTCTTCGATTCAGGCACTCCTGCGCGACCGCTCCCTGAGCATCCGGTAGGCCTCGACCACCTGGTCGAGGAACTCCTCGCGGACGACGCGCAGCCCGATCAGACTCATCCGCAGGACGAGGTGGTCATCCATGACCAGCGAGTTCTGCCGCAGATGGTCGTGCGCCACCTCCAGGCCCTCGGTGTGGGCCGCGCCGTCGATCTTGAGCGCCAACCCCACGTCGTCCCAGCACACGTCGAGGTACCTGGTGCGGCCCCCGACCGCACGCACGGACTGCCGGCTGGGCATCGGCAGACCCCGAGCGCGCAGCCACGGCCCGATGTCGAGCTCCCCCAGGGAGTGGGCGCCGTCGGCGATGTCGGCGACGAGGTCGCCGATGACCGCGCACCGGCGCCTGCCCCGGTAGAGCTCCGCGGCGGCTACGAGGTGGCCACCCGTGATGATGCGCTGCTGCACGGGCATCACGAGGAAGAGAGCCGCCTGCCGGTCCGAGGCAGCCCAGCTCGCAGCGCGAACGGCCGCCAGGGCCGGTGGCGTCCGAGGGACACCGGCGCTCACCCCTTCGCCCTCGACCCGTCGGGACACCTTGTGCTGGACGACACCCGCGATCTGCCGCGTCTGGCACAGGTGGTGCAACGAGACGTGGACGGCCTCATCGGTCAGTCCCCGCACCCCGGCCAGCTGCAAGCTGGTGACCCCGTCGACGAGGGCGTCTCCTCCGCTCTCGTACACGGCCGACCACGCTCGCGCCGTCGTGGAGAGCTCGCCCGTGTGCACGGCCACCGATTGCGCCCGTGCAGGCGCCACCGCCCGGCGGACACCTCACGCGCCACGCGGTTGCGGTCGATCCCGAGCTCTCGCAGCTGCGCACGCGAGAGCAGCCCGTCGCTGGCGAGGGCAGCATCGCAGGCGGCCGCCCGCAGCGCGGCCGCGGTCTCCGTCCGGCTCGCTGGCTTGTCTCCCACAGCCGCCACGATGGCGCCCCGGCACGCACCGAGTCCTCCACGGGGACCAACCTGTGGATGTCGCCCAGCCCTCGATCCGGGCTGTGGATCCCCCCTTCGAAGAAGGAACGCTCGCTCGAGCGAGCGTTCCTTCTTCGACCCGGAGGCGAGGTCGGGCCGGGACGGCGACCGCCCGAGACGTAGGCTCCACGGGTGCCCCTCCCCCGCGTCCTGAGCGTCAACGTCGGCCGACCCATGCTCCAGCGCGTGCCGAAGGGGAGGCCCACCGGCATCGGCAAGCAGCCCGTCGACGTCATCACCGTCGCCGACCCCGGGCCCAAGCGCGTCGAGGACGGCGCAGGAGTCTCCGGCGTCGAGGGCGACCACATCGGCGACGGACGCCACCACGGCGGGAGCGACCAGGCGGTCTACGCCTTCGCCCGCGAGGAGCTCGATGCCTGGGCGGCAGCCCTGGGACGAGAGCTGCCCGACGGCATGTTCGGGGAGAACCTCACGACGAGCGGCCTCGACGTCGACGCGAGCGAGATCGGCGACGTGTGGCACGTCGGGAGCGCCGTGCTCGAGGTGCGCGGGCCCCGCGTGCCGTGCGCGACCTTCGCCGAGCGGATGGGCGAGCGGGGCTGGGTCAAGCGCTTCGCCGCGCACGGCCGCAGCGGCGCCTACCTTCAGGTCGTGCAATCCGGCGAGATCCGACCGGGCGACCAGATCACCGTGACCCCGTCGGGCTCGGGCCTCGACGTGCCGACCCTGCTGCGCGCCTTCCTCGGTGACCGGGACGCCACCCGGCTCGCCATCGACTCCGGCACCCTCGCCGAGCACCGCCGCGAGGAGCTGCTCGGCCGGCTCTGACCCCGGACCCTCAGAAGAGCGACAGCGGCTCGTCCGGCGCCTCGGTGGTGGTGGGCTCGGCCGAGGGAGCCGGCGTCGCAGGACCCGACCCGGCGCCGGGGATGCCGGGGCCGGGGCTCGGGGCCAGCCCCCTTCGACCAGGCAGCGGCGGCGCTCGTGGCCAGCCGGTCGGCGTGCTCGTTGAGCTCGTGGCCGGCGTGCCCCTTGACCCACTCGAAGCTCACCCGCCGGCCCTGCATCGCCGCGTCGAGCGCCTGCATGATCTCGACGTTGAGGACCGGCTTGCCGTCCTTCTTGCGCCAGCCCTTGCGCTTCCAGCCGGGCATCCACTGGGTGATCGAGTTGATGACGTACTTGCTGTCGCAGATGACGTGCAGCTCCTCGTCGAGGTGCGCCGTCTGCTGGAGCAGGTCGAGGACGGCGGTCAGCTCGCCCATGTTGTTGGTGCCGTGCGGCCAGCCTCCGCGCGCCCATCGGTCCTCGTCGATGTACCAGCCCCAGCCGGCCGGGCCGGGGTTGCCGAGGGCGGAGCCGTCAACGGCGGCGGTGATCGTCATGCAGGCACTCCAGGAGGACGAAGGGGGGTCACGGGCGGCCCCGAGTATCGCACCGGGGTCGTCACCCGGCGGCAGGCACCCGGGCGAGCACCTCACCGTGCACGACGACGAACCAGCCGTCGGGCGAGTGCGTCCACGCCCGCCACCCCTCGACGACGTCGGCGATGCCCCCTTCGTCGGACAGACCCTGCCGGATCACCTCGTCGTGGAAGCCCGACTCGACGGCCCGCCGCTGCCACTGCCCGCCCCACCACTCGCGCGCCTCGTCGTCGGCGTAGCACCATACCGAGGCCGTCGCGGTGACGTCGGTGAGGCCGGCGGCGTGCGCCCACCCGAGCAGGTGGCGGCCGGCGTCGGGCTCGGCCCCGGTCCCCCGCGCTGCCGCCCGGTAGAGCTCGAGCCAGCGGGTGAGCCCCGGGTGCGCCGGCGTCCAGGTCATCGCCTCGTAGTCCGCGTCGCGCGCGGCCACGAGACCACCCGGTCGGGTCACCCGCGCCATCTCGCGCAGCAGCCCCACGGGGTCGGCGACGTGCTGGAGCACCTGGTGGGCGTGGACGACGTCGAAGGAGTCGTCCGCCCAGGGCAAGGCCATCGCGTCCGTCACCTCGAAGGTCGTGAGCTCGTCCCCGGCCTCGCGAGCCGCGGCCCGGGCGGCCTCGACCACCTCGGCCGACGCGTCGACGCCGACGACCTCGCCCGGCGCCAC
>NZ_JBNFOF010000260.1:0-3299 GCF_057364645.1 Janibacter sp. CFPM2_SD2 | reverse complement strand
AGCGGCAGTCGTGGTCCGGACACCGACTGGGTCGGGGTCAGCGAGGGCCGTCCGCCCCGCGGCCCGGCGGTGCGCCACGTGGCGTCCGTGGTCCGGGTGGCCAGAGCAGGTCTGCGGGCAGGGTCCGCCCTCGTCGACCCCACGCACGACGACGAAGGGGGCGGCGCCCCCCTTCGCCCGGACGTACCTGAGCAGGTGGCCGGGGAGCCGCAGTCAGCAGCAGGGGAGTGGGGAGAGCAGTCGCCGCCGGCCGGCCTCGCCGGGGTGCTCGCCGACCTCGAGGGTGGCCAGCTGCCGCTCGGCAAGGCCGATCAGCTGGTGCGCTTCCACGACGGGGTGCGGCGGGTCGCCGACCCGGAGCTCCTGGAGGCGGACCTGGGGGTCCTGCTCGATGCAGCGCGTGACGAGGTCGTGCGCACCGGCCCGGGTGGGCGGATCTCGGCTCGGGTCCCGGGGCTCGACGAGCGCGGGCTGGCGACGGCGATCACGCAGACGACGCGGATGCTGCGCCCGGCCAAGGACCTGGCCGCGGACGACGAGCGGGCCAGGTCGGCGCGGTCGTTGACGAGCCACACCGATGCCAGCGGGCTGACGCGCTACAAGCTCGTGCTCGACGCCGAGGGCGCGGCGATCGTCGACGCGGCGGTGGCGGGGTTGTCGAAGCCGGTCAAGGGCCCCGACGGCGAGCGTGACCCGCGGCCCCCGGCGCGGCGTCGTGCGGACGCCCTGGTGTCGATCGTCGGTCGGGGGGTGTCCAGCCCGGGTGAGGTGGGCACGAGCGACAAGGCGCAGGTCATGGTGACGATCTCGATGGCCTCGTTGCTGACGGCCACGGACGGGACCTGCGGGGTGTGCGGGTCCCGCCGACCGGGTGGCGCCTTCGGGCCGACCGGCGTGCCCTTCAGCGACACGCATCCCTTCGGTCACCGCGCGGATCTCGGCGGCTGTGGCGACGCACCCGGCTCGAAGGGGGTCGGGCTGGGTGCCGGAGGAGTCGCCGGTGGCGGTCACGCCGGCGGGGTCACGGCCTCGGGGGCGGTGCTGTCGCCGGCGAGCGTGCGCAAGCTGGCCTGCGAGGCAGGGGTCATCCCGGTGATGCTCGGCAGTGACGGCGAGCCGCTCGAGCTGGGCCGCGCCACGCGGTTCTTCACCCCCGGGCAGAAGCGGTTGCTGTGGTTGCGGGACGGTGGCTGCACCTTCCCGGGGTGCACGATGCCCGCGCACTGGACCGACGCGCACCACGTGCAGTACTGGTCGCTGGGCGGGCGGACGGACATCGGCAATGCGGCGCTGCTGTGCGAGCGGCACCACACGCGCGTGCACCAGCAGGAGCTGACCTGCACGATCCGCGACGACGGGGTGACCTGGCACCTGTAGCCACCCCGCCCCGCGCCCGACCTCCTGCGGTCGGGCGCCGCCGGCGTGCCCCCGCGCCTGCTTCGTCCGCCTGTCCTCGAGGTCGTGCGGAGCTGGGCACCGGTACTCAGTGGCCGGTCCCGGCGTGGGCAGCACTGCTCATGGCGGGTCCGGGGTCTCGGACGAACGATCGTTCCCGCGACCGCACCGCCCGCCCGGGCACCGCGGCTGACACAAGGGGAATCACATGAGCATGTCCACTCGACTCAAGGGCGCTGCCGTCACCGGCGCCCTGGCACTGGGTGCATCCGTCGTCATCGCCGCACCGGCGCAGGCACACACCGTGAGCAGCGCCATCGCCAACGGCTGCGGCTCCGGCTACTCGATCGTCAAGGACGGCCAGCGCACCCTGAAGACCTCGTCCGGCAAGGTCTACGGCTACGTGTACCTGACCTACAACCCCAACAACGGCTACAACTGCGTCGTCACCCGCAAGACCGCCTACCACGGCACCCCGTCCAAGACGCTGGCCAGGATCGCGGTCCTCAACCGCGACGGCAGCCAGTTCCAGCGGCAGGACTGGGCCAACTACTCCCACTTCGCCGCGATCAAGGCCTACGGCAAGGGCAAGTGCGTCGCCTACTGGGGCGACATCCGCAACCCCTCCGGGACGGTCAAGGCCTCCAACGGCCGCTGGAAGTACGGCAACTGCGGCTGACCCGTCGCGCGACGCCCGCCACCGATCCGGTGGTGGGCGTCGCCGCGCGTATCTGGGCGAGGGCCGACCCGCCAGGCGCCGGCTACGCCCTTCGCTCGCAGGTGATGACCTGCACGCCGCTGGCGAGGCCGACGACGTCGACGGTCTCGAAGAGCGTGGGGGCGAAGCCCCCGTCGAAGAGCGGGACCCCAGAGCCGATGACCGAGGGGTTGAGCTTGATGACGAGCCGGTCGATCTCCGGCAGCAGGGCGTGGGCGAGGCGGCCGCCGCCGACGAGCCAGATGCCCAGACCGTCCTCGGCCTTGAGCTCGCGCACCCGGGCGAGCGGGTCACCCGAGACGACCTCGACCGCCGCCGCGGGCGCCGTGCCGAGGGTCGTCGAGACGACGAAGTGGCGCAGGTTGGGGTAGGCGTCGTCGATGCCGGCCGCCAGCCCGATCTCGTAGGAGCGCCGTCCCTCGATCACCGTGTCGAAGACCCGGCCCGGCTCGGTCAGACCCATCGCCTCGCGGGCCGGTCCGGGCAGCGTCTCCGGGTAGTGGGTCGCGATGAACTCGACGAGGTCCGGCGTGACGGCCATGAAGTCCTCGCCGCTCGGGTCGCCGCCGTCCGGCCCCGCGATGAAGCCGTCGAGCGTCGCCGCGACGTAGTAGGTGAGTGTGCGCATGGTGCCCCTTCCGTCAGGCGGCACGCTACGGGCCGAAGGGGGGTGTGTCGCAGCGAATTTCGCCCCGCCTCAGCGCGACGGGTCGATGATCGTCATCCCCGCGACGTTCGCCCTGTCGAAGCCCGGCAGCAGCGCCGCCGCCTCCTCGAGACCGACGACCCGCTCCACGAGGCGCTGCGGGGCGAGGTCGCCGGAGTCGATGAGCGCGAGCATCCCCGGGTAGTCGACGGCGGCCATGCCGTGGCTGCCGAGCACGTCGATCTCCCACCCGATGACCCGCGCCATCGGCACGCGCGGGTGACCGTCGACAGGCGGCAGCAGGCCGACCTGGACGTGCCGACCGCGTCGCCGCAGGCTGAGCAGCGCTGTGGCACAGGTCTGCTCGCTGCCCACGGCGTCGACGGCGACGTGCGCCCCGCCGTCGGTCAGCTCCATGACAGTGGCCTCGACATCCGTTGCCTCGCCGTGGGCGCCACCCGCGAGCACGGTGTGCTCCGCGCCGAGCTCGGCCGCGACGGCCAGCGCTGCCGGGGTTGCGTGCGCGTGCCGTGACGTCGA
>NZ_JBNFOF010000259.1:0-3332 GCF_057364645.1 Janibacter sp. CFPM2_SD2 | reverse complement strand
GGGTCCGGCCCCCGGCAACGGCGCACTCGTGGCGGCCGTGCGTTCGTGCGTCGACGTCGACCCCGAGGTCATCGGCAAGCCGCACCCCCCGATGTACCGGCTCGCGGCGAGCGCGCTCGGGGCGAGCCCCGACCGGGGTGCTGGCCGTGGGGGACCGGCTCGAGACCGACATCGAGGGAGCCGTGGCGACGGGGATGCCCGGCGTGCTGGTGCTCACCGGCGTCCACGGTCTGGCGGATGCGGCGGCCGCGCCGGTGGAGCGGCGTCCGACGTATGTCATCGCGGACCTGCGCGGTCTCCTGCAGCCCTACCCGCCGGCGCGGACCGAGGGCGCCTGGTGCCTCCGAGGGGACGCCGGTGCACGCGTGGTCGATGGCCGGCTCGAGGTCCGCGGTGAAGGGCCCGATGCAGATCGCGCTGCGCTCGACGCCCTGTGGGCAGCCGTCGACGGCGGCCTGCTCGACGCGGGGCAGGCAGGGCTCGCCATGACCAGCCGGTAGCGTGGGACGACCCCGACCCGAGGAGTGACGTGGACCCCGTACGTGGACTGATCCATCTGGGCCTGAAGACGACCGAGACGACCCTGGACCGGGCGCTCGAGGTCGTCCGACTGGTCGACACCCTGCTCGTCGCGGGTGCCGTGCCGCCGGTGCGCGAGCAGAGCGACGACGCGCACGCGTGGCCGGCGGAGGAGGAGGGCGACCTCGACGCGCTGAGCACCGCGTTGCGGGAGCGTTCGGCGCTCGACGAGGTCTCGACCGCGCCTGTGGCGCCGGCCAAGAAGGCGACGGCCAAGCCGACCAACGCGAAGGCGCCGGCGAAGAGGGCGCGGGCCACGAAGGCGCCCGCGAAGAAGGCACAGGCCAGGCCGACCACCGCGAAGAAGTCCACCGCCAAGAAGGCGCCCGCGAAGAAGGCGACCGCGGGCAGCGCCACGACGAAGACTCCCACGACGAAGACTCCCGCGACGAAGACTCCCGCGACGAAGGCTGCCACGACGAAGGCTGCCACGAAGAAGGTCGCCACGAAGAAGGCCGCCCCGAGGAAGACGACGGCCAAGAAGGCGGCGTCGAGCCAGCCCGCATCCCCGGCTCCGCAGACCCTGGCGGTGCTGCCCGATGCCTGAGCAGGCCACGCCCACGCCACCGGTCCCCAGCCCCGGTGACCTCGCGCCCAAGGCGCCCGAGCCCATGCCCGAGGGCACGCCCGCGACCGATGACCTCGTCGTCGATGCCGCCCTTCGTGACCTCTCCGCCGTCGACCCGGACGACCTCGACGCCGTCCTGGCCGCCGGCGAGTCCGTGCACGCCACCCTGACGTCGCGGCTGTCGGACCTCGGGACCTGACGGGTGCCCGAGACCAGCCGGCTCGACGTCGCGCTCGTCGAGCAGCTCGCGCAGCAGCTCGACGTCGACGTCGAGCTCGTCGTCGTAGAGGTGCGCGTCGCAGGCGCGACCGCGACGAAGACCTCGCAGCAGGTGGGCCCCGACACCCTCGTCGAGGTGACGACCGGCGCCGACCACTGGGTCGGGCGTGCGGCCGGCAAGCTGCTCGGGGCCCTGGACGCCTTCGACGTCGCGGTCCCCGGACGCCGCTGCATCGACATCGGTGCGTGCACCGGAGGCTTCACCCAGGTGCTGCTCGAGCACGGGGCCGAGCACGTCGTGGCCCTCGACGTCGGCCACGACCAGCTCGCCCCCGAGCTCGTCGCCGACGACCGCGTCGACGACCTGAGCGGCACGACGATCCGCGGGCTGGCGCCGGCTGACATCGGCGGGCCGGTGCAGCTGGCCGTGGGTGACCTGAGCTTCATCTCCCTTCGCCTGGTGCTCGAGGAGATCGCCGGCCTGCTCACGGACGACGGCGAGGCGGTGCTGCTCGTCAAGCCGCAGTTCGAGGTGGGGCGGGCCCGGCTCGGCAGGCGAGGCGTGGTCACCGACCCGGCCGCCCGCGCGGATGCGATCACCGCCGTGCTCGAGCGCGCCGCCGAGGTCGGCTGTCGGTCCTCGGGATCACGCGCAGCCCGCTGCGCGGGGGAGAGGGCAACCACGAGTACCTCGTGCACCTGACCCGTCGCACCGGTGTCGGTCTGGCATGGCAGGCTCAGACCCGGATCACCCACGACCTGGTGCAGGAGGAGGACCGATGACCCCGCGGCGCGTGCTGCTCATGGCTCACCCGAGCCGGCCCGAGGCCCTCGAGGTCGCCATGGGTGTCGCGGACAAGCTCGCCCAGGCGGGCATCGAGGTGCGTCTGCCCGCGGGTGAGCTCGGCGAGAGCGTCCTGGGCCAGCACCCCGTCGTCGTCGTCCACGACGGTGACGACCCCGCAGAGGGCGTCGAGCTCGTCGTCGTCCTCGGCGGCGACGGCACGATCCTGCGCGGCGCCGAGGCCGCCCGCGGCAGCGGCGTCCCCCTGCTCGGGGTCAACCTCGGTCACGTCGGCTTCCTCGCGGAGGCCGAGCGGGAGGACGTCGACGCGACCGTCGAGCACATCGTCGAGCGCCGCTACGAGGTCGAGGAGCGCATGGCTCTCGACGTCGTCGCCACCCTCGACGGGCAGGAGATCGCCCGCAGCTGGGCGCTCAACGAGGTGACGGTCGAGAAGGCCTCGCGCGAGCGAATGCTCGTGCTCACCGTCGAGATCGACGGACGTCCCCTGTCCACGTGGGGCTGCGACGGTGTCGTCATGGCGACGCCGACCGGCTCGACCGCCTATGCCTTCTCCGCCGGGGGCCCCGTCGTGTGGCCCGGCGTCGAGGCGATGCTCGTCGTGCCGATCAGCGCGCACGCGCTCTTCGCCCGACCGCTCGTCGTCGCGCCGACCTCCGCGATGGCCGTCGACCTCGTCCCCGGCACCGAGGGCCACGGAGTGCTGTGGTGCGACGGCCGCCGCGCCGTCGACCTGCCCCCGGGAGCCCGCATCGAGGTCTCCCGCTCGCCCGAGCCGGTGCGTCTGGCCCGGCTGAGCAGCTCGCCCTTCACCGACCGCCTCGTCGCGAAGTTCGACCTGTCCGTCCACGGGTGGCGCGGCCGCACCCGGCCGGGAGCCTGACGTGCTGCGAGAGCTGCGCATCCGCGACCTCGGCGTCATCGAGGACGCCACCCTCACCCTCGACCCCGGGCTGACCGTCGTCACCGGCGAGACCGGCGCAGGCAAGACGATGGTCGTCACCGGGCTCGGCCTCGTGCTCGGTGGCCGCGCCGACGCCTCGCTCGTGCGCTCCGGCCGGGACGACGCCCTCGTCGAGGCCGAGCTCGAGCTCGCCGACGACCACCCCGCCCGGGCGTCGCCGCCGAGGTCGGCGGCATCGCCGACGAGCCCGAGCTGCT
>NZ_JBNFOF010000258.1:0-3352 GCF_057364645.1 Janibacter sp. CFPM2_SD2 | reverse complement strand
GTTCAAGCTCCTACTTAGCTGGGGTGATCAGCTGGCGAGTCCGCTCGCTCGTCGACGAGCTCGACGAGCGAGGAAGTCCAGGTGCCGCGCGACGATCGGCTCCAGCCGCAGGCGAGACGTGGTCAGCGTGCGCATCACCGGCTCGGCACCCAACCGGCCAACGCTGCGCAGGCGGCATTGGTCGCGTCGGCGAGGGTCCGCTCGCTCTCCCGCCGCAAGGAGCGAAGGGCGACGGCGCGCGACTCGTCACCCGCAGCCGTGAGGGCGCCGGGAGGCCTGCAGGCCCACCTCGGCCGCGAGCGAGACGTGCCGGCGAGCGCGATGACCTTGCGGGCCCGGCTCCGGCAGCGCGGTGGGCAGGGCCCAGTCGGTGCCGAGACGCTCGTCGACGAGGTCGCGGGCGATCTCGTCGGCCCACCGGGGGTGCCGCCCACCGCGTCGAGCTCGTCGATGGCCAGGAGCAGCCGGCGGCGCAGGTGGCGCTCGAGCTGCGAGGGCTCGAGCGCCTCGATGCGGTGCGGGGGCACGGGGTCGGCGTCGTGGGCCATCCAGTCGATGCGCAGGCCCTCGGCCCCCGCAGAGCCGAAGGTCGAGACGCTCGGGACGAGGAGGCCGCCGAGCCCGGCGACGTAGAGCGCCTCCCCGGCGTCGGCGGCGGCATCGGTCGCGATCGGGCCGCACCGCGGCAGCCCGGCGAGGTCACCGGGAGAGGGCAAGGCCACGAGCACGCCGCCTCGCCGAGGTCGCGCCACAGCCGCAGCTGCTCGACGAGGCCCTCGGTGTGGTCGACGTCGGGCAGGGCCCGTTCGACGGCCTCGGTGAGGGTGACGCCGCCCGCCCAGGCGTGCGTCACCCAGGCGGCGACACGGACGGATGCGGGCAGCTCGGGCATCTGACAGATGGTAGTCAGCGACGGTTAGGGTCGGGTCCATGAGTGATGTCCTCGCCCTGGCCGGTGCGACCGTGGTCCGCGGGGGATCCACCCTGCTGTCCGAGATCGACTGGGAGGTCGAGGAGGGTCAGCGCTGGGTCGTGCTCGGGCCCAACGGCGCCGGCAAGACGACGCTGCTGCAGCTCGCATCCGGGCGCATGCACCCGACCCGCGGGGTCGTCGGCATCCTCGGCGAGGTCATGGGCGCGGTCGACGTCTTCGAGCTTCGGCCCCGGATCGGACTGGCCTCGGCGGCGCTCGCCGAGCGCATCCCCAGCCGCGAGCGGGTGGCCGACGTCGTCGTCACCGCCTCGTGGGGCGTCGTCGGCCGCTGGCGCGAGTCCTACGACGGCCTCGACCACGCGCGCGCCCTCGAGCTGCTCGAGGCCCTCGGCGCGGGTCACCTCGCCGACCGCACCTACGGCACCCTCTCCGAGGGCGAGCGCAAGCGGGTGCAGATCGCCCGGGCCCTCATGACCGACCCCGAGCTGATGCTCCTCGACGAGCCGGCGGCAGGCCTCGACCTCGGTGGCCGCGAGGACCTCGTCGGCCGGCTCGGCCAGATCGCCGGTGACCTCGAGGCCCCTGCGCTCGTCATGGTGACCCACCACGTCGAGGAGATCCCGCCGCACTTCACCGACGTGCTCCTCCTGCGCGAGGGTCAGGTCGTCGCGCAGGGCCCGCTCGAGATCACGCTCACCGAGGCCAACCTCTCCGAGACCTTCGGGCTCGACCTCGTGCTCGAGCAGCACGGGCAGCGCTGGGCGGCCCGCGCGCGCTCCTGAGGCCGGCGCGCCGGACACGCTGTGGTCACGACCGAAGGGCTGAACCCCCTTCGTCGGGGTGCGGTTGACATGATGGGGGCTGGACGCACGACCTAGGGGGCAATACATGGAGTGGCTCGGGGACAACCTCTGGCTGGCGTGGCTGGGCCTGGCGCTCGTCCTGATCGCGATCGAGGCGGCCACCGTCGACTTCGTCTTCGTCATGCTCTTCGGCGGGGCCCTCGTCGGGGCGCTGGCCGCCGGTCTCGGCGCACCCGTCGTCGTGCAGATCGTCGTGGCCGTGGCCGTGGCGCTGCTGCTCATCGCGGTGGTGCGCCCGATCGTCAAGCGGCAGTTCACCGATCCGGCCGCCTCCGCGGACATCGGGTCGGGTGCCCTGGCCGGCCGTCAGGCCCGTGTCCTCGAGACCGTCACCGAGACCGACGGGCGGGTCCGGCTCGCCGGTGAGACGTGGAGCGCCCGCGTCCCCGACGGGGCGCAGCCGTGCATGCCCGGTGACGAGGTCCGCGTCGTGTCGATCGACGGCGCGACCGCGATCGTCACCAAGACCCCCTGACCTGACCCTCCACGAAAGGACTCGCCCATGGACGGCGCCGGAATCCTCATCTTCCTGCTCGCGCTGCTCGTCTTCGCGCTCGTCATCCTCTTCAAGACGGTGCGCATCGTCCCGCAGCAGACCTCGCTGATCATCGAGCGCCTGGGTCGCTACTCGCGCACGCTCGAGGGGGGCATCCACATCCTCGTGCCCTTCGTCGACAAGGTGCGCGCCAGCATCGACCTGCGCGAGCAGGTCGTCAGCTTCCCGCCGCAGCCGGTGATCACCTCGGACAACCTCGTGGTCAACATCGACACGGTCATCTACTACACGGTCATCGACTCCAAGCGGGCCGTCTACGAGATCGCCAACTTCATCCAGGGCATCGAGCAGCTGACCGTCACGACGCTGCGCAATGTCATCGGCTCGCTCGACCTCGAGCAGACGCTGACCAGCCGTGACCAGATCAACGGCCAGCTCCGCGGCGCCCTCGACGAGGCGACCGGCCGCTGGGGCATCCGGGTCAACCGGGTCGAGCTCAAGGCGATCGACCCGCCGATGTCGATCCAGGAGTCGATGGAGAAGCAGATGAAGGCCGAGCGTGACCGTCGCGCCGCGATCCTCAACGCCGAGGGCGTCAAGCAGTCGCAGATCCTCACCGCCGAGGGTGAGAAGCAGTCGGCGATCCTGCGCGCCGAGGGCTCCGCCCAGGCGGCCGTCCTCGAGGCCCAGGGGCAGTCGCGGGCGATCAAGCAGGTCTTCGACGCGATCCACCGTGGCAAGCCGACGCAGAAGCTGCTCGCCTACCAGTACCTGCAGGTGCTGCCGCAGATCGCGACGGGCGACGCCAACAAGATGTGGATCATCCCCAGCGAGCTGACCGACGCCCTGCGCGGCATCGGTGGTGCGCTCGGTGGCGGCGACGGCGACGGGCCGAAGGGGGGTCTGGACTCGGAGGAGTGGGTCGACCCGGCCCGGAGGACGCCAACGTCTTCGACCAGACTGCGCTCGAGGACCCGGGCGACGCCCTCGCCGAGGCGCGCGGTCAGGCCGGTCAGGCCAGCCGCGAGGCCACCGAGCACGCGACGCCCGCCTCGCGGG
>NZ_JBNFOF010000257.1:0-3440 GCF_057364645.1 Janibacter sp. CFPM2_SD2 | reverse complement strand
GACCGCCGTGCGCAGGGGGCGGGACCCCCCTTCGTCCTCCTCGAAGGCCGTGACGGCCAGACCCTGCGCCCCGCTGTGGGCCAGCACGGCGACGCAGTGCGCCGCGACCTGCTCGCACGCCGCGGCGTCGGGCAGGAGGTCGAGCCGCTGGACCATGCCCACGCGACGACCGTGCAGCGCCGTGAGGACGAGGGAGGGGCCCGGGTGGTAACCGAGCTGGTAGGGCACGAGGACGGCGAGCTCGGCGGGGTCGCGGGGGGAGGCAGTCGGTGTCATGCCCCGACGTGCCGAGCGCCCGCCCCTCGACAGAGGGGGCGGGCCGCCTGTGGATCCTCGCGGCAGCGGCCACGAGGCTGTGGATCAGTCCGGCACGACGTGCGAGCGCACGGTCCCCGGCTGGGGCTGGGGCTGCGGCTGGAAAACCGTGCCCTGCTCCCACGCGATGAAGTCCTCGGTCTCCTTGACCAGGGTCGCGGCGAGCCAGCCGACGACCATGACGTCGTCGAGCAGGCCGAAGGCCAGCAGCAGCCCCTCGGGCGCGATGTCGATCGGCGAGACGACGTAGCCGACACCGGCGAGCATCATGACCAGGCGCGCGGACGACAGGCCGGTGTAGGCCCCGGAGCGGACCGCGCGGACCATCCGCGGCACGGCCCGCAGGCGCGCGATCATGCCGGGGCTGCCGGGGCGCGAGGCGCTCCGGACGGCCGAGGCGAGGTGGGCAGCACTACGGACTCGGCGGCTCATGGCCATCGGGGTCTCCTGACGCTCGGGCGCTCCCGGGTCGGGGGCGCTCCACGGGGGTCAACGACCCGCGTCGGCCGGGGATTCCACCGGGGCACCCTGTGTGACGAGCCCGTCAGCGCGGTCCTCCCAGAAGGTCGCGCCCACGATGCCGTGGTCGCGCGGGTCGAACTGCGGGTCGAGACCCTGCTTCTTCTGGGCGCGGAAGTCCTTGAGCGCCTTGAGCGCCGGGCCCTGCAGCATGAGGATGCCGAGGATGTTGAGCCAGGCCATCGTGCCGACGCCGATGTCACCCAGGCCCCAGGCGGAGCCGGCCGTCGTCGTCGCGCCGTAGGCGACGGAGACGAGGATCAGCGCCTGCAGTGCACGGATCATGCCGCGGCGCACGACGCCGTTGCGGATCTTGCGGGTGAGGTAGGCGAGGTTGACCTCGGCCATGTAGTAGTAGGCGACCATTGTCGTGAAGGCGAAGAAGACGAGGGCCAGCGCGACGAAGCTCGAGCCCCAGCCGGGCGCGAGGGTGTCGAAGCCCGCCTGGACGAAGCCCGGACCGGGCTCGGTGTCGGTGCCGACCCCGCCGACGTAGAGCGTCTCGTCGCCGAAGGTCTCGCCCTTGAAGACGGTGTACATGTCCGTCGAGATGATGATGAAGGCCGTCGCCGTGCAGACGAAGAGGGTGTCGATGTAGACGGCGAAGGCCTGGACGAAGCCCTGCTTCGCCGGGTGCGACACCTCGGCCGCGGCGGCGTGGTGCGGGCCGGTGCCCTGGCCGGCCTCGTTGGAGTAGATGCCGCGCTGGACACCCCACTTGACGGCCTGGCCGACGATGGCGCCGTAGACGGCGTGCCCGCCGAAGGCACCGGAGAAGATCTCGCCGAAGACGTGGCCGATCTGGTCGAAGTTGACGAAGAAGACGACGAGCGCGAAGAGGATGTAGAGGATCGCCATCGGCGGCACGACGAACGCGGCGAAGGCAGCGATCCGCTTGACGCCACCGATGACGATGAAGGCCAGGCCGATGACGATGCCGATGGCGGTCGCCCAGGTCGGCACGCCCCACGCGGACTCGATGGCCGAGGACATGCCGTTGGCCTGCACACCCGGCAGGAAGAAGCTCATCGCGAAGACGGTGACGACGGCGAAGACGATCGCGTAGACGAGCGAGAAGGTCTTGGCCTTGTGGGCGTAGGCCTTCTCGAAGTAGTAGGCCGGACCACCGCGGTACTCACCGGTGTCCGGGTCCTTCTCCTTGTAGATCTGCCCGAGCGTGCACTCGACGAAGGAGGTCGCGGCCCCGAGGAGGGCGACCGCCCACATCCAGAAGACCGCGCCCGGACCACCGAAGGCGATGGCCGTCGCGACGCCACCGATGTTGCCCATGCCGACCCGGTTGGCCAGCGACATCATCAGCGACTGGAAGGACGAGGTGCCGTCCTGCGACTTCTCGCCCCGCACGAGCTGGGCGATCATGTCGGGGATCCCGAGGACCTGGACGAGGCGGGTGCGGATCGTGAAGTAGACGCCGGCAGCCAGGCAGAGCCCGACGAGCGGTATCGACCAGATGACGCCGTTGGTGGCGTCGACGAGTTCGGCGAAGGACATGCGGTACAGCTCCCCTGTGGCGCGGGTCATGGACCCGCGGGACGCTACCTCAGGTCCGGCGCCGCCGCAGGGAACTCGGTCCGCACGTGCGTGCCGATCTGCCGCATCAGCCACACGTCCATGCCGGCACCGACGGCCCCGCCGACGACGGGCACGGCCTTGCCGAAGCGTGCGAAGACGCCCTTGCCGGCGCTCGAGAGGATGCGGAAGCCGACGGCCTTGTTGACCACCATCAGGGCCGGCCCGGGCAGTCGCTGGGCGGCCATGCCGGCGAGTCGGCCGGTGGGCGGCACGACCCCCGCCTTGGCGAGCAGGTCCTGGGCGTCGGCGCCGACGAGGCTGAGCAGGACGGCGGAGCGGATCTCGGGCTGGGCGAGGTCGTAGCCGCGCAGCCGGGCCACGGCCGCCGACATGCGCGTGGCGAGCACGTAGAAGCCGAAGACATTGGCCGGCAGGGCGACGATCATCGTCGCGAAGCCGCCGAGGTTGGTGAGGAAGCCGCTGGCACCGGCGAGCTTGAGCGTGTCGCCGACGACCTCGTCGACCGCCTTGTCGACGTCGCCGCCGTGCTTGGCCAGCGCCTTGTCGGCGACCTGCGCCGCGGAGTCGAAGGGGCCGCTTCCGTCGATGCCGGTGTCGAGGAGGTTCTCGACGAGCGTGAGCGAGGAGCCGGACAGGCCCCGTCGGCTCTTGGGGTCACGCGCCTGCTCGAGCGCGCTCCGCGTGTCCTGCATCTGCTTCTTCTTGCCGAAGCCGAGTCGGTCGGAGATGAATCCCATGTCGGCATCCTGTCATGACGAAGGGGGCCCCGTCGGTGCGCGCGGGTAGCCTCACCGCTCGTGGGTGGAGAGCAGCCGGGAGCCGTCGTCGTCGGGGTCGACGGCGTCGGAGCCGTGCTCCCGCCGGAGGGCGACCCCCTGCTGGCGACGGACCTCCCTTCGCTCGTCGCCGCCCTCTCCCCCGGCACCCGATGGGTCACCTGGTCGGCTGCGTCGGTGGCACCGCTCGTCGCCGCCGGCGCCCGGCTCGACCGCACCTGGGACGTCGCCGAGGCGCACCGCCTGGCACACGGTGGCTGGGCCGCCGGACCCGAG
>NZ_JBNFOF010000256.1:0-3470 GCF_057364645.1 Janibacter sp. CFPM2_SD2 | reverse complement strand
CGCGCTCCGACCTGCTGCCGCCGAGCGCGGACGCGTCGTCCTGGACCCGCCCCGCACCGGGGCCGGACGCCAGGTCGTCGAGGCGCTCACCTCCCTTCGCCCGCGTCGTCTCGTCTACGTCGCCTGCGACCCCGCGGCGCTGGCCCGGGACACCGCCTACCTCGCGGACCAGGGCTTCGACCTGGCGGGCCTGCGGGCCTTCGACGCCTTCCCGATGACCCACCACGTCGAGTGCGTGGCGACCTTCGAGCCGAAGGGGGCGCCGCCCGCCCCGTGACAGGGGAGGGCGACGTGGGGAAGAGTGCAGGAGAGCGCGCCTGTGGGTTCGCGTCCGCAGGCGCTGTGATAGTTTTATCTTGACGTCAAGATAACCACGACAGAGGAGTCGACTGTGGCCAGCTCGAACACCTTCAACGCCAAGGACACGCTCACCGTCGGTGACGAGTCCTACGAGATCTACCGGATCGACAAGGTCGAGGGCTCGAAGAACCTGCCCTACAGCCTCAAGGTCCTGCTGGAGAACCAGCTGCGCACCGAGGACGGCGAGAATGTCACCGCCGACCACATCAACGCGCTCGGCGCCTGGGACGAGAACGCCCAGCCCGACACCGAGATCCAGTTCACGCCCGCCCGCGTGATCATGCAGGACTTCACCGGTGTCCCCTGCGTCGTCGACCTCGCCACGATGCGCGAGGCCGTCGCCGAGCTCGGTGGCGACCCGACGAAGATCAACCCGCTCGCGCCGGCCGAGCTCGTCATCGACCACTCGGTCCAGATCGACGCCTTCGGTACCGCGGACGCCTTCGCCCGCAACGTCGACTTCGAGTACGAGCGCAACAACGAGCGCTACCAGTTCCTGCGCTGGGGCCAGACGGCCTTCGACGACTTCAAGGTCGTCCCCCCGGGCACCGGCATCGTCCACCAGGTCAACATCGAGCACCTGGCCCGCGTCACGATGACCCGCGACGGCGTCGCCTACCCCGACACCTGCGTCGGCACCGACTCGCACACGACGATGGAGAACGGCCTGGGCGTCCTGGGCTGGGGCGTCGGCGGCATCGAGGCCGAGGCGGCCATGCTCGGCCAGCCGGTCTCCATGCTCATCCCGCGCGTCGTCGGCTTCAAGCTCTCCGGCTCGATCCCGGCCGGCGCCACCGCGACCGACGTCGTCCTGACGATCACCGAGATGCTGCGCGACCACGGCGTCGTCGGCAAGTTCGTCGAGTTCTACGGCGAGGGCGTCGCCCAGGTGCCGCTGGCCAACCGCGCCACCATCGGCAACATGAGCCCCGAGTTCGGCTCGACCGCCGCGATGTTCCCCATCGACGACGTCACCCTCGACTACCTGCGCCTCACCGGCCGCTCCGAGCAGCAGGTCGCGCTCGTCGAGGCCTACGCCAAGACCCAGGGCATGTGGCTCGACCCGGCCGTCGAGCCCCGCTTCTCCGAGTACCTCGAGCTCGACCTGTCGACGGTCGTCCCCTCGATCGCCGGCCCGAAGCGTCCGCAGGACCGCATCGAGGTCAGCAAGGCCAAGGAGCAGTTCCGCGGCGACCTGAAGAACTACGTCGTCGACGGCAACGGCATCGAGAAGTCCTCGGTCGACGCCGAGCTCGCCGGCACCTTCCCGGCCTCCGACTCCCCGAGCCACGACGCGCTCGAGGCGTCCGAGAGCGCCGGTCGGCCCTCGCACTCCGAGCCGCGCACCAACGGTGACCGGGCCTCCAACCCGGCGAAGGCCGTCATCGACGGTGCCGAGGTCGAGATCGACCACGGCCACGTCGTCATCGCCTCGATCACCAGCTGCACCAACACGTCCAACCCGTCGGTCATGATGGCCGCCGCGATGCTCGCGAAGAACGCGGTCGAGCGCGGCCTGCAGGTCAAGCCGTGGGTCAAGACCTCGATGGCGCCGGGCTCGAAGGTCGTCACCGAGTACTACGAGAAGGCCGGCATGTGGCCCTACCTCGAGAAGCTCGGCTACCATCTCGTCGGCTACGGCTGCACGACCTGCATCGGCAACTCGGGCCCGATCATCGACGAGGTCTCGCAGGCGGTCAACGCCAACGACCTGGCCGTCACGTCGGTCCTCTCCGGCAACCGCAACTTCGAGGGGCGCATCAACCCCGACGTGAAGATGAACTACCTCGCGTCGCCGCCGCTCGTCATCGCCTACGCGCTCGCCGGCACGATGGACTTCGACTTCGAGACCGAGGCGCTGGGCCAGGACGCCGACGGCAACGACGTCTTCCTCAAGGACATCTGGCCCAACCCGGCCGACGTGCAGAGCACGATCGACACCGCGGTCACGCAGGAAATGTTCACCGAGAAGTACGCGGACGTCTTCGCCGGTGACGAGCGCTGGACCTCGCTCGAGACCCCCGAGGGCAACACCTTCGAGTGGGCCGACGAGTCGACCTACGTGCGCAAGCCCCCGTACTTCGAGGGCATGAAGATGGACCTCGATGCCGTCGAGGACATCTCCGGTGCGCGCGTCCTGGCCAAGCTGGGTGACTCGGTCACGACCGACCACATCAGCCCGGCCGGTGCGATCAAGGCCGACAGCCCGGCGGGCGTCTACCTCGCCGAGCACGGCGTGGAGCGCAAGGACTTCAACTCCTACGGCTCGCGCCGTGGCAACCACGAGGTCATGATCCGCGGCACCTTCGCCAACATCCGGCTGAAGAACCAGCTGCTCGACGGCGTCGAGGGTGGCTTCACCCGCGACTTCCTCGGCGACGGTGGCCAGACGACGATCTTCGAGGCCTCGGAGAAGTACATCGAGGCCGGCGTCCCGCTCGTCGTCCTTGCCGGCAAGGAGTACGGCTCCGGCTCGTCGCGTGACTGGGCGGCCAAGGGCACGCGCCTGCTCGGCGTCCGCGCCGTCATCGCGCAGTCCTACGAGCGCATCCACCGCTCCAACCTCATCGGCATGGGCGTCATCCCGCTCCAGTTCCCCGAGGGGCAGAGCGCCGACTCGCTCGGCCTGGACGGCACCGAGACCTTCGACATCGCGGGCATCACCGAGCTCAACAACGGCTCGACGCCCAAGACGGTCAAGGTCACGGCGACACGTGAGGGTGGCGAGACCGTGGAGTTCGACGCGGTCGTGCGCATCGACACCCCCGGTGAGGCGGACTACTACCGCAACGGCGGCATCCTGCAGTACGTGCTGCGGTCGCTCGTCGGCTGACCTCCGACGCACCACCGAAGGGGGTGGCCACCTACGGGTGGCCGCCCCCCTTCGTCGTGCGTGCTGTGCGCGCTCCCCACCCTGCAGGACCCTGGGGTTGTGCAGGGTTGTGACCTCCGAACTCTGCAAGACCCTAGGGTTTTGCAGAGTTCTGGTGGGGTGAGTTCAGGGCGTACACTCGAACACGTGTTCATCAGTCAGTGCGTCCGCCGGTGCGGACGGCGCTGCCCGGGTCGCCGGGCGCGCGGACCGAGGCTGCGGGGGGCGAAGGGGGGGA
>NZ_JBNFOF010000255.1:0-3489 GCF_057364645.1 Janibacter sp. CFPM2_SD2 | reverse complement strand
GTCACCGCCGCCCGTGCTCGTCGCCGCCGTCGGCACGACCCTCGCCCAGCCGGCCGTGCTCGTCGGCGCGACGCTCGCGCTCATGCTCTCCTTCGGGCTCGGGGCAGCCGGCGATGACCGCCCTCGTCGCCGACTCCGTGCCCGCCCGCACCCGCGGCAGCGCGCTCGGGCTGCTGACGCTGTGCTTCCTGCTCGGCGGCAGCCTCGGCGCGGCCGCCTCGGCGCTCGGCGACGTCATCGGGTGGCCCCGCTCGCTGCTCCTGCTCGCCCTGCTGCCGGCCCTCGGCGCCCTCGCCTTCGCCCGCCCCCTTCGTCCCGCCGTCCCCGACCCGACCCCTCAGGAGTGCCCATGACCGCCCCCACCGACCACGTGCTGCTCGACGTCACCGACGGCATCGCGACGATCACGCTCAACCGGCCGGAGCGACGCAATGCCATGTCGCCGGAGATGGTCGAGCGCCTCGGCGAGCTGCTCGCGCAGACCGAGGCCGACCCCGCCGTGCGGGTCCTCGTCCTCACCGGCGCCGGTCGCGCCTTCTGCTCCGGCGGCGACGTCCAGCAGTTCGACGCGACGGTGGCGAAGGGGGTGGCGCCAGCGAGGTCGAGCCGGCGGCGGTCGCGGAGCAGCTGCGCCACCAGGAGCTGACCGTCGGGCGGATCCACGCCTACGCCAAGCCGTCGTCGCCGCCCTGCCGGGCGCGGCCGCGGGCGCCGGGCTGGGCTTCGCGCTCGCCGCCGACCTGCGCATCGGCACCCCGCGGACCGTCGTCGCGACGGCCTTCGCGAGCATCGCCCTGTCCGGGGACTTCGGTGTCGCCTGGCTGCTCGAGCGACTCGTCGGGCCGGCGACCGCCCGCGAGCTGATGTTCCTCAACCCTCGCCTCGACGGGCAGGCCTGCCTCGACCTCGGGCTGCTCAACCGGCTCGTCCCCGAGGAGGAGCTCGAGGCGCGCACCCGTGAGCTCGCCGAGCAGCTGGCGGCCGGCTCGGCTGGCACGCTCGCGAGCATCAAGCGCAACCTCCTCGAGGCACCCGGCCAGACCCTCGCGGAGTCGATGGCGGCCGAGGTGCCGCGGCACAAGGCGTGCGGCCTGACCGCCGACCACGTCGAGGCCGCCCGGGCCTTCGTCGAGAAGCGGCCGCCGGTCTTCACGCGCTGACCGGACGGCGGCTCGCTGACGCGACGTTGTCGGCGCCCGGGTCTACGGTCGGGACATGGCACAGGTACTGCTCTTCCCGTCCGTCCTCGGTGCGCGTCAGGGCATCACCGACCTCGCCGACGCCCTCACCGGCGCGGGCCACAGCGTGACCACCGTCGACCACCTCGAAGGCGTCACCTTCGACGACTACCCGACCGCCGCAGCCCGCTCGCAGGAGATCGGCTTCCCCGCGCAGATGGCCTACGCGCTCGAGGCCGCGCGAGCCGTCGAGGGCGCCTTCGTGGCCGTCGGCTTCTCCAACGGCGCCGCGATGGCCCAGTGGATCGCCGCACAACGCCCGGCCGACGCCCGCGGCGTCATCATGGTCGGCGGCGGCATGCCCATGCGCCACCTCGAGGCGACGTGGCCGCCCGGAGTGCCGGGGCAGGTCCACGTGACGGCCGGCGACCCCTTCCACGAGGAGGACCGGCAGTTCGACCCGATGGTCGACGAGCAGCTCCAGGACGACGTCGAGCACGCCGGCGGCGCCTGGTCCTACGTCGAGTACCAGGGGGACGGCCACCTCTTCAACGACCCGACGCTGCCGGCGGAGTACCAGCCCGAGGAGGCCCGCATCCTCAAACGACGGGTCATCGAGTTCGTCGACGAGGTGGGCTGAGCCTCACTCGAAGTAGCGGCGCGGGTTGTCGACGAGCATCGTGTCGATGTCGGCCTCGCTCGCGCCGCCCTCGAGGAGGGCGGGCAGCACGTCCTGGCTGATGTGCCGGTAGTTCCAGCGCGGGACGACCTGCCGCTTCGCCTCCGGGTCGAACCAGTCGATGAAGCACGACGCGTCGTGCGCGAGCACCATGCGTTCGGCGTACCCGCGCCGCAGCAGCTCGAGCACCGTCGCGATGCGGTCCTCGAAGGGCAGCAGCACGTCGAGGCCGAAGCGGTCCATGCCCAGGAGGGAGCCGGCGTCGGCGACCGTGCACAGGTAGTCGACATCGGTCGAGTCGCCGCTGTGACCGATGACGACCTTCGTCAGGTCGGCCCCCTCCTCGGCGAGCACCTGCTGGGTGACCAGCCCCGACTGCGTGTGCGGGTTGGTGTGCACGGTGATGGGGGCGCCGGTCTGCACGTGGGCCTGGGCGACCGCGCGCATGACCCGCTCGACGCCGGGGGTCAGGCCCTGCTCCTCGATGGCGCACTTGAGGAAGCCGGCGCGGACCCCCGTGTCGGCGATGCCCTCGGTGAGGTCCTTGACGAAGAGCTCGGTGAGCGGCTCCGGCACGTCGAAGAGCAGCCCCGGCCCGGTGTAGTGGAACTGGAAGGGGATCTCGTTGTAGGTGTAGACCCCGGTCGCGACGACGACGTTGAGGTCGATCTGCTCCGCGACGCGCTGCACGCGGGGCAGGTACCGGCCCAGGCCGATGACCGTCGGGTCGAGGATCGTGTCGATGCCCAGGCCCTTGAGCTCGGACAGCTGGGTCACGGCGTCGGCGACCTTGGCGTCCTCGTCCCAGTCGGACTGGTAGTTCTGCCGGTACTCCTCCCCCACGACGAAGATGTGCTCGTGGGCCAGCACCCGGCCCAGGTCGGCGGAGTCGATGCTCCCGGTCACGGTGGGGACGGCGGCCATGCTGACTCTCCTTCGAGTACGGGTGGCCCGAGACTATGCCCACCTGAACCTCGTTTCAAGTATCGAGCGCGCGTCCTCGCGTCTCGGGCAGGAGGAAGGCCGCCGCGGCCGCGACGACGAAGGCCGCGGTGAAGATCGTGAAGACGAGGACGTCGCCGCCACCTCGCTCGAGGAGCACCGGCACCACGAGCGGCGCGGCGATCGAGGCGAGTCGCCCGAAGCCCGCAGCCGCACCGGCTCCCGAGCCGCGCACCGCCGTCGGGTAGATCTCGGGCGTGATCGCGTAGAGGGCGCCCCAGGCGCCGAGGTTGCAGAAGGAGAGGGCCGAGCCCGCGACGATGATCGACGTCGCCGAGTCCGACTGCCCGAAGAACCACGCGGCCACCGCCGAACCCAGCAGGAAGAGGGCGAGCGTCGAACGCCGACCCCAGGCCTCGACGAGGACCGCCGCGAGGGCATAGCCCGGCAGCTGGGCGAGCGTGATGACCAGCGTGTAGCCGAAGGAGGTCTCACGTCGTGGCCCGCCGCGACGAGGAGCGAGGGGATCCACAGGAAGGCGCCGTAATAGCTGAAGTTGACCCCGAACCACACGAGCCAGATGCCCAGGGTGCGGCGGCGCAGCCCACGCGACCACAGGCCCGGAGCCGGCTGCGGGACCGGCTCGGCCACCGCAGCGGGCACCCCCCTTCGGGGCTCGTGGGGCGGCGC
>NZ_JBNFOF010000254.1:0-3502 GCF_057364645.1 Janibacter sp. CFPM2_SD2 | reverse complement strand
CCGCCGTCGGGCACCGCGCGCCGACGAGACCCTCGCCGACATGGTGACCGAGGCGTGGGTCGGCGGTGGCCGGCGTGGCTGACACCCTGCCTCCCGTCCCGCGCAACCCCCGCTTCGACGTCCTCGCTCCCCGGGTGCCGCTGGCCGACCTCGGGGTCGTGCACGTGCTCGCCGCCGGTGGCGCGGGCATGTCGGCGATCGTGCGCCTGCTCCTCGACGCGGGCGTCGAGGTGCGCGGGAGCGATGCCCACGACTCGCCGCTGCTCGAACGGCTCCGTGAGCGCGGCGCGACGATCTGGGTCGGGCACGACCCGGCGCACCTCGAGGGCGCCGACACCGTCGTCGTCTCCTCCGCCATCCGCGAGGACAACCCCGAGCTGGCCGCGGCCCGGGAGCGGGGACTGCGCGTGCTCCACCGCAGCCAGGCGCTCGCCTCCGCGATGGGGGAGCAGACCCGCATCGCCGTCGCCGGGGCCAACGGCAAGACCACGACGAGCTCGATGCTCACCGTCGCACTCCTCGAGGCCGGCGCTCGCCCCTCCTTCGCCCTCGGTGGCGAGCTGTCGACCCAGGGCGTCAATGCCGCGCTCGGCGAGGGCGCCACCTTCGTCGCCGAGGCCGACGAGTCCGACGGCTCCTTCCTCGCCTACGCGCCGCAGGTCGCCGTCGTCACCAACGTCCAGCCCGACCACCTCGACTTCTACGGCGACTTCGCCACCGTCGAGGCCGCCTACCTCGAGTTCGCCGAGACGATCAGCGACGGGGGTCTGCTCGTCGCCTGCGCCGACGACCCCGGCTCCGAGCGCCTCGCGACCCGGGCGCAGGCCGCGGGTGTGCGCGTGCTGCGCTACGGCTTCGCAGAGGGTGCCGACGTGCGCCTCGTCGACCCCGAGCTCGACGGGACGAGCGCCCGCGCCGGTCTCGTCGAGGGCGACGTGCGGCGTGAGCTGGTCATCGGTGTCCCCGGTCGGCACAACCTGCTCAACGCCGCTGCCGCCTACACGGCGGCCGCCCACGGCACCGGTACCGACCCGCAGGCGGTCCTCGACGGGCTCGCGGCCTACGGCGGGACCCGACGTCGCTTCGAGACGAAGGGGGAGGCCCGCGGGGTCACCGTCGTCGACGACTACGCGCACAACCCCGGCAAGGTCGAGGCCGTCGTGCGCACGGCGAAGGAGATCGCCGGCGAGCACCGGTTGTGGGTGCTCTTCCAGCCGCACCTGTACTCGCGGACGCGCGACTTCGCCGAGGCTTTCGCCGCCGGGCTCGAGCCGGCCGACGAGGTGCTCCTGCTCGACGTCTACGGGGCGCGCGAGGACCCGATGCCCGGGGTCAGCTCGCAGCTGATCGCCGACCCGCTCGCCGCCCGTGGTCGCTCGGCGCGGGTGCTGCCCGCCGACGAAGGCCGTCGCCCGCGTCGCCGCAGGCGCCGTCGCCGGAGACTCGTGCTCACCGTGGGGCCGGCGACATCACCCACCTCGGGCCGCGACTGCTCGAGGCCCTGGGGCGATGAGCCGGGGGAGCGGGACCCGCGCAGCGACCGAGGAGCGGTTCGCGCAGCGGGCAGCCCAGGCGCGCGGCCAGCGGGTGCGCCGCTGGCTCGTCGGCCTGCTCGTCGTGGCCCTGCTCGTGGCCCTCGGCTGGGCGGTCGGCTTCTCCTCCCTGCTCGCCACCCGCGAGGTGACCGTCAGCGGAGCCGACCCGGCCGACCGGGCCGACGTCGAGGAGATCGCCGAGCGCCAGGTCGGGACGCCGCTCGCCCGGGTCGACGGTGACGCGGTGGCCTCGTCGATCACCGACGAGGTCCCGGCGGTCGCCCACGCCCGCGTGGAGCGGGGCTGGCCGCACACCCTGAAGGTCAAGGTGACGTCGAGGGTTCCGGCCCTCGCGGTGCGTCAGGACGGCGGCGGGTTCCGGCTGCTCGACCTCGACGGCGTCGAGATCCGCACCGTGCGCTCAGCACCCCGGGACGTGCCGACGGTCAGCGCCGAGAGCGGCGCGGAGGTCTCCGGTCACGGGGTGCGCGCGGCGCAGGGCATGCTCGCCGCGCTGCCCGACGACCTGCGCGAGGACGTCGACGACGTCACCGTCGACTCGGCCGACCAGATCA
This sequence comes from Janibacter sp. CFPM2_SD2, assembly GCF_057364645.1. Taxonomy (NCBI): domain Bacteria; kingdom Bacillati; phylum Actinomycetota; class Actinomycetes; order Micrococcales; family Intrasporangiaceae; genus Janibacter; species Janibacter sp. CFPM2_SD2. The sequence continues at coordinate 1,392 of NZ_JBNFOF010000254.1, read as the reverse complement.
CCTTCCAGCTCGGGAAGACCAAGGTCTCCTGGGGTGACGGCAGCAGTCCGGACGTGAAGGTGAGGGTCATCCAGGTGCTCCTCGACGAGAAGCCGAGGACGATCGACGTCTCGGCGCCCGACACGCCCGTCACGACGGGCTAGCAGGGGATAGGCTGGCGACACGCGGGCGTGGCGTTTGCCCCGGCGGCCCGCGCCGCATAACGTCACCCGCACACCGAGCGTGATCAAAACGTAACCCTGAAGTTCACCTTGAGCTTCGAGGTCGAGGCACCACCGAGCAGCAGCAACAGGAGTCCCCCGTGGCATCAGCCCAGAACTATCTGGCCGTTATCAAGGTCGTCGGCATCGGCGGCGGTGGCGTCAACGCCATCAACCGCATGATCGAGGTCGGCCTCAAGGGCGTCGAGTTCATCGCGATCAACACCGACGCCCAGGCCCTCCTGATGTCCGACGCCGACGTCAAGCTCGACGTCGGTCGTGAGCTGACCCGCGGTCTCGGTGCCGGTGCGGACCCCGAGGTCGGCAAGAAGGCCGCCGAGGACCACGCGGAGGAGATCGAGGAGGTCCTCAAGGGGGCCGACATGGTCTTCGTCACCGCGGGCGAGGGTGGCGGCACCGGCACGGGTGGTGCCCCGGTCGTGGCCAAGATCGCCAAGAGCCTCGGTGCGCTCACCATCGGCGTCGTCACGCGCCCCTTCACCTTCGAGGGCCGTCGTCGCGCCAACCAGGCCGAGTCCGGGATCGGTGCCCTGCGCGACGAGGTCGACACGCTCATCGTCATCCCCAACGACCGGCTGCTGTCGATCAGCGACCGGGCCGTGAGCATGCTCGACGCCTTCCGCAGCGCCGACCAGGTCCTGCTCTCCGGTGTCCAGGGCATCACCGACCTCATCACCACGCCGGGTCTGATCAACCTCGACTTCGCCGACGTCAAGTCCGTCATGCAAGGGGCCGGCTCCGCCCTCATGGGCATCGGCTCGGCGCGTGGTGAGGACCGTGCCGTCCAGGCCGCCGAGCTGGCGATCTCCTCGCCGCTGCTCGAGGCGAGCATCGACGGCGCCCACGGCGTGCTCCTGTCGATCCAGGGTGGCAGCGACCTCGGTCTCTTCGAGATCAACGAGGCGGCCCGCCTGGTGCAGGAGGCCGCCCACCCGGAGGCCAACATCATCTTCGGCGCGGTCATCGACGACGCCCTCGGCGACGAGGTGCGCGTGACGGTCATCGCCGCCGGCTTCGACGGCGTGCACCGCAGCAGCGTCCCGACGACCGGGCCTCGGGCAGGTGCAGTCGGGCGGTAACAGGGGTCGTGCCGCGGGGGGGGGGGCCCCGGCGCAGCAGGCTCCCGCCCAGGCGGCGCCGGCCCAGCAGCGTCCTGCCCAGCAGGCTCCGG
>NZ_JBNFOF010000253.1:0-3505 GCF_057364645.1 Janibacter sp. CFPM2_SD2 | reverse complement strand
GGCGCGACTCCGGCATGGCCGGCACGCCGAGCGCGCACGACCCGCGCGCGTGGGTGCGCTCCGACACCGACGAGGCGGTCGCCGCCGTCGGCGCGGTCATCGACGAGATCGACCCCGACGTCGTCGTCACCTATGACGCCCACGGTGGCTATGCCCACCCCGACCACATCCGCACCCACGAGGTGACCCGGGCGGCCGTGGCCGCCCGGCCCGAGGGCAGCCGCCCGGCGCTCTTCGGCGTCTTCACCCCGCGCTCGTGGGCCCTGGAGGACCGCGAGGTCCTCGCCACGCTGCACGCGCCGGCCCAGCACGGCTGGACGCAGCCGACGGGGGAGCTGCCCCCTTCGGTCGTGGACGACGCGGTCGTGACCCACGCGATCGTCGACGAGGTCGCCGTGGACCGGCAGGAGGCCGCGCTGCGGCACCACCGCACCCAGGTGACGCTCGGGCCCTCGCGCACCTATGCCCTGTCCAACGACATCGCGGCGCGGCTGCCGGGGCGGGAGGGCTTCGCCCGGCTCGACCTGACGACCGGGCAGCCCGTGCCGGCCGTCGTCGTGGGGGAGCGCCCGCCGCTCGTGGCCCGCCGATGACCGGGCTGTCGCCGACGACCCTGCGGCACACCATGGCCCACTTCGCGACCGGGGTGACCGTCGTGACGACGGTTGCCGACGGGCACGACCACGCGATGACCGCCAACTCGGTCACGTCGGTCTCGCTCGACCCGCCGCTCGTCCTCGTCTGCGTCGTCAAGGACACCGGCTGGCACGAGGCCGTGACACAATCCGGCGTGTGGGGGATCTCGATCCTCCCGAGCGCGGCTCGACCGGCGGCCAGCTGGCTGAGCACCGGTGGTCGGCCGCTGCAGGGACAGCTCTCGCGCGTGCCGCACCACCGCGGCGAGCTCGGCGTCGCCCTCCTGGACGACGCCCTGGGCACCCTCGAGTGCCGCACGAGCGCCCTGCACGACGCCGGCGACCACACGATCGTCGTCGGCGAGGTCGTGACGAGCCGGGCCGACGCCCGGCGCGACGACCCACTGATCTACTACCGCAGCCAGTACACGAGCACGAGGTGACCGCATGACCCACGACGACCGCTGGAGCGACGACGAGCTCGTCGACCGGCCCCGCCGGGGGCGCGGCTGGATCGCCGGCGCCTTCGTGCTGCTCGTCATCGCGGCGCTCTACGTCGCCGCGGCGATGTACTTCGGAGACAAGGTGCCGGCCAACACCCGCGTGGGCGGCGTCGCCGTCGGCGGCAAGACGCCCGCCGAGGCCCAGAGCACGCTCGAGGAGCAGCTCGCGGACGAGGAGGCCGAGCCGGTCACCCTCGACGTCGCCGGCAAGAGCGTGGAGCTCACCCCGGCCGAGGCCGGCCTGTCCTACGACTACGAAGCCTCCGTCGCCGGCCTGACCGGCTTCAGCCTCAACCCCGTCGACCTCGTCAACCACGTGCGCGGCGGCGTCGAGCGCGAGGTCGAGGTGCAGGTCGACGACGACGCGCTCGCGGCGGCCGTGGACGAGGCCACCGACGGCATGGACAAGAAGCCGACCGAGGGCAAGGTCTCCCTCGACGGGGCCAAGGTCGTCAAGACCTCCTCGAAGCCCGGTCTGGCGCTGGAGCGGGACAAGGCCGTCGCGGCGATCGCCGACGGGTGGCCGAGCGAGCGCAGCTTCGAGGTGCCGACCACCGCGCCGAAGCCGAAGCTCAGCCAGGCGGAGATCGACCGCTTCGCCAAGGACGACCTCACGCCGCTCGTCTCCGCGCCGGTGAAGGTCACGACGACCGATCCCAAGGGGTCCGGCGCCGCGAAGAACATCTCCTTCGAGGTCACGGCCGAGCAGCTCGCCGCCGCCGTGTCCGTCCAGGACTCGCAGGGCAAGCTCTCGGCGAAGGTCGACGAGGCGAAGCTCCAGGAGATGGCGGCCGCCGCCGGCCGGGGCTCGGGTCGCTTCCGCGCGGCGCAGGACGCGGTCGTGACGCGCAACGGGCGCAGCTTCTCCGTCTCACCCTCGAGCACCGGTCTCGAGCTGGACTCCACCGGACTGGGCGCCAAGGTCGCCGAGGCGATGAAGAAGTCCGGTGCGCAGCGCACCGTGGCGGCGACGTCGAAGCAGACGAAGCCCGACTTCACGACGATGGAGGCGCGGCGCACCCTGCCCAAGGAGCAGATCTCCACCTTCACGACCTATCTGCCGGACAACCCGGTGCGCACCAACAACATCAAGATCGCCGCTCGCCAGCTCAACGGCGCCTACGTGGCGCCCGGGGAGACCTTCTCGCTCAACGGTCTGCTCGGTCCGCGCACCGCGGCCAAGGGCTACCAGAAGGCGGGCGTCATCAACGCCGGCCGCCTCACGGAGGACTACGGCGGCGGCATCTCGCAGCTGTCGACGACCCTCTTCAACGCGGTCTTCTTCTCGGGGGCGAAAATCGAGGAGTTCCACCCGCACTCCTTCTACATCTCGCGCTACCCCGAGGGCCGCGAGGCGACGATCTCCTGGCCCGACGTCGACAACCGCTTCACCAACGACACCGGCGCCGGCATCCTCATCAACGCCTCGGTCAACGGCGACGAGGTGACGGTGAGCTTCGACGGGCGCAAGGCCTACGACAAGGTCGAGGCGAACAAGAGCGCCCGTCGCAACCTCGTGCAGCCCAAGAAGATCACCGACAACAAGAAGGGCTGCGTGCCCCAGTCGCCCGCGCCCGGCTTCTCCGTCGACATCACCCGCACCTTCATCAAGGGCGGGCGCACCGTGAAGTCGTCGAGCTTCACGACGACCTACATCCCCCAGGACGACGTCACCTGCACCAACCCCTGACGGAGCCACCCGAGCGGGGTCAGCCGAGTGCGGAGCCCGGGTAGGCCAGCACCGGGCCGTCGACGCTCACCGGGACCTGCTCGCCGGGCGCGGGGGCGCGGCGGCCGGTGACGCGGACGGCGACGAGCATGCCGTCGCCCAGGGCGACCTGCACGAGGGCGTGGGCCCCGTGGTAGGTGATGCGCTGGACCGTGCCGTGCGGGCAACCGGGGGAGTCGGTGAGCGAGAGGTCCTCCGGGCGCAGGACGACCTCGACGTCGCCGGGCGCGACGTCGGCACGCGGGGTGAGGAGCCCGAGGGCGCAGGTGATGCCCTCGGAGCCGGCCCGCCCGGGCAGACGCACGACGTCGCCGAGGAAGGCCGCCTCGCGCGCGTCGACCGGCGTCTCGTAGATCTCGTGCGGCGTGCCGACCTGGCTGAAGCTGCCTCCGCGCATGATCGCGACCTGGTCGGCGAAGGAGAGCGCCTCCTGCTGGTCGTGGGTGACGAGGATCGTCGTCGCCGCGGTCTCGGCGAGGGCGGCGGCGACGGCCTCACGGGTGCTCGCCCGCAGCGCCGTGTCGAGGGACGAGAAGGGCTCGTCGAGCAGGACGACGGCGGGGGAGAGGGCGAGCGCGCGTGCCAGGGCCACGCGCTGCTGCTGGCCGCCGGAGAGCTGGTCGGGCCGGCGGCTCGCG
>NZ_JBNFOF010000252.1:0-3619 GCF_057364645.1 Janibacter sp. CFPM2_SD2 | reverse complement strand
GCGACGAGCGAGGTGCCCGGGCTGGCCGCCCAAGGCGGCGACCTGGAGGCCGTGTGGCGCCGCCGAGGAGGCGAGCTGGCCTGCGCTGCAACGCATCCACGGCGACCTCCACCTCGGCCAGGTGCTCGACGCGCCCGACCGCGGCTGGGTGCTCATCGACTTCGAGGGCGAGCCCCTGCGCCCCCTCGCCGAGCGCAACGCACCGGACTGCACCCTGCGCGACGTCGCCGGGGTGCTGCGCTCGCTCGACTACGTCGCCGGCACCGTCGAGCGGGCCGAGCCCGGCCGCGACGTCCGCCGCTGGTGCACGGCCGCACAGACCGCCTATCTCGACGGCTACGCCGACGTGGGCCCCGACCCGCGCTCCCACGGCGCGCTGCTCACCGCCTTCGTCCTCGACAAGGCCCTCTACGAGGTCGTCTACGAGGCGCGCACCCGCCCGACCTGGCTCGAGCTGCCGACGACCGCGATCGACCGACTGCTGCAGGAGGCACGCCCGTGACGCCCGTCCCCGACTCCGCCCTGCCCGGCGCCCTGTGGGCCGTGACCCACGGGCGCAGCGCCCAGCCGCACGACGTCCTGGGCCAGCACCTCGAGGAGGGCGGACTGCGCGTGCGGGTGCGTCGACCGCTGGCCACCCGGGTGCGCGTGCGCTTCGAGGACGACGTCGTCGTCGATCTCCAGCACGAGAGCGAGGGCATCTTCTCCGGCCTGCGCCCCGAGGCGACCCGCACGATGGACTACCGGGTCCTCACGACCTGGGAGGACGGCATCGAGCACGTCGGCGACGACCCCTACCGCTTCGTGCCGACGCTCGGCGACGTCGACCTGCACCTCATCGGCGAGGGCCGCCACGAGCAGCTGTGGACCGTGCTCGGCGCCCGACCGCAGCGCTACGACGGGCCGATGGGGCCGGTGCACGGTGTCGCCTTCGCCGTGTGGGCCCCACGGGCCAAGGCCGTCCACGTCATCGGCGACTTCAACGGCTGGGACGAGCGCACCCACCCGATGCGCCTGCTCGGCGAGTCCGGCGTGTGGGAGCTCTTCGTCCCCGACGCCGCGGTCGGCAGCGTCTACAAGTTCGCCGTGCGCGGCGCCGACGACGTGCTGCGGCACAAGGCGGACCCGATGGCCCGGCTCGCCGAGACCGCCCCGGCGACCGGCTCGGTCGTCACCGAGAGCACCTATGCGTGGCGCGACGCCGATTGGCTGGCCGGGCGTGCCGAGCGCGATCCGCACACCGGCCGGATGAGCGTCTACGAGGTGCACCTCGGGTCTGGCGCCAGGGGCTGACCTATCGCGAGCTGGCGACCGAGCTCGTCGACCACGTGCGCGAGCACGGCTTCTCGCACGTCGAGCTCATGCCGGTCATGGACCACCCCTACCCGCCGTCGTGGGGCTACCACGTGACGAGCTACTTCGCGCCCAACTCGCGCTTCGGCCACCCCGACGACTTCCGCCACCTCGTCGACGAGCTGCACAGCGCTGGCATCGGCGTGCTGCTCGACTGGGTGCCGGGGCACTTCGCGACCGACGAGTGGGCCCTCGTGCGCTTCGACGGGCTGCCGCTCTACGAGCACCCCGACCCGCGCCGCGGCTGGCAGCCCGACTGGGGCAGCTATGTCTTCGACTTCGGTCGCCCCGAGGTGCGCAACTTCCTCGTCGCCAACGCGCTCTACTGGCTCGAGGAGTTCCACGTCGACGGGCTGCGCGTCGACGGGGTCGCCTCGATGCTCTACCTCGACTACTCCCGGCAGCCCGGCGAGTGGGTGCCCAATGTCCACGGCGGGCGCGAAAATCTCGAGGCCGTCGCGCTCCTGCAGGAGATCAACGCGACCGCCTACCGCCGCTCCCCCGGCATCGTCACCATCGCCGAGGAGTCGACCGCCTGGCCGGGCGTCACCCGGCGCACGAGCGAGGGCGGCCTCGGCTTCGGGCTGAAGTGGAACATGGGCTGGATGAACGACGCCCTGCGTTATCTCGCGGAGGACCCGATCAACCGCGAGCACCACCACCGGCTGCTCACCTTCGCGATGATGTACGCCTACGCCGAGCACTACCTGCTGCCGATCAGCCACGACGAGGTCGTCCACGGCAAGGGCTCGATGCCCTACAAGATCCCCGGCGGCGACGCCGAGCGCTTCGCGACGCTGCGCGCCTTCTACGCCTACCAGTGGGCCTTCCCGGGCAAGCAGCTGATCTTCATGGGCACGGAGTTCGGGCAGACGAGCGAGTGGTCGGAGAGCCGCTCCCTCGACTGGCACCTGCTCGACCACGCCGACCACCGGCGCCTCGGCGAGCTCGTCGCCGACCTCAACTCCTTCGCCACGGCGCACCCGGCGATGTGGGCGCTCGACGCGCAACCGGCCGGCTTCCAGTGGCTCGACGCGGACGACGAGCAGGGCAACACCGTCTCCTTCCTGCGCTTCGGCGACGGCGAGCGCCACGACGACGTCGTCGCCGTGGTCGTCAACTTCGGCGGGGTGCCGCGGACCCCCCTTCGCATCGGTCTGCCGAAGGGGGGTCGCTGGGAGGTCGCGCTCGACACCTGCGGCTACGACGGAGCCGGCTCACCGAGCCAGGCGGGCGTCGTCGTCACGGCACAGGAGTGGCCCTGGCAGGGCCAGCCGTGGTCGGCGGAGGTGCACGTCGCGGCGCTCGGCGCGGTCTACCTCACGCCGGTCGCCGAGGCGGGTCAGGCCGGGCGCAGCGTGCCGTAGGTCCGGGAGCCGGACCACATCTTGCGCTTGCTGACCATGCGGCCCGAGGAGGGCGCGTCGACGATGTAGCCGTTGCCAACGTAGACGCCGACGTGGTAGCTGCCGTAGAAGACGAGGTCGCCGGGGCGCAGCCAGGTCTTCGAGGTCTGGCGGACGGCCGCCTTCTGCTGGGAGACGGTGCGCGGGAGCTTCACGCCCTGCTTGGCGAAGACCGTCTGGACGAAGCCGGAGCAGTCGGCGCCGGTCCACAGCGAGGTGCCGCCGTAGCGGTAGGGGGTCTTGCTGACCCGCGACTTCGCGAGCGTCGTGGCGTCCGTGCGGTCGCCCGACGAGGCGGTGACCTTCGTGGCGGCCTCGGCCGGCGTCGGGGCGACGGTCTCGGCAGCGACACCACCGGTGGCGGCGACCGCGAGGGCGGCCAGGGCGGTCGTGATCTTGGGCAGGTGACGCATGGCGTGGCTTCCGGATAGGCGCAGGGGCGCACCGATGGTCACAGACAGATCACGGGTCGGTCAAGTCGAGGTCACGGGCAGCGTGTCGTCGTTGCCAACTCCACGCCACCCGCGCCCGGCAAATCAGAAGAGCGCGCTCATGAGCGTCGTGCGGCCCTTGCGCACGCGCTCGTCCTGCGAGCCCACGACGGAGAAGAGGTCGAGCAGGTGCGCCTTGACCCGCTCGCGGTCCTCGTCGGCCGTGACCCGCACGAGGTCGATGAGCCGGGTGAAGGCGTCCTCGACGTGCCCGCCGAGGACGTCGAGGTCGGCGACGACGAGGGCCGCGTCGATGTCCTGCGGGTCTCCGGCAGCTGCCTCGCGGGCGGCCTGCAGGTCGACGCCCCGGGTGCGGCGCATCAGGCCGACCTGGGCGAGCCCGAGCTGGGCCTCGGTGTCCTTGGGGTC
>NZ_JBNFOF010000251.1:0-3621 GCF_057364645.1 Janibacter sp. CFPM2_SD2 | reverse complement strand
GCCTTGGACTCTGCATTGCCGTTGGGCAATGCGGACTCAGGGCCTAGCCTCGCCCCGTGGACATCCAGTGGCACCGGGGGCTGAGCGCGGACGCCGCCCTGCGCGCCCACCTGGGTCCCGAGACCCTCACCGGCCGGCACTGCCCGGCCTGCGGCTCCGAGCGCCACGGCCGCCCGTGGGCGCGGCTGGCCGACGGCTCCCGGCCGCACGTCAGCCTGGCCCGCTGCGGCGACGTCGTGGTGACGGCGGTGGACCCCCTTCGTCCCGTCGGCGTCGACGTCGAGGACATCACCGCGGTCGACGCCCGCTGGGACCCCACCCTCGTCCTCGCGCCCGGCGAGCGTGCCGACACACCTGCCGAGCGGGCCGCGACGTGGTGCCGCAAGGAGGCGATCCTCAAGGCGCTGGGCACCGGCCTGCGCACCCCGATGAGCGAGATCCGGTGCGCCAACTGGCCCGTCGAGGACCTGGCCGCACCACCGGGACTGGCCGCGGCCGTCGTGGCGCTCCCGCCCGGTCAGACCGGCAGCGGCGGCAGCTCGACGGCGTAGAGCCAGGCCTCGAAGAGCTCACCGAGGTCTTCGCCCGTGACCCGCTCGGCGTGCTCGACGAACATCGCCGTCGTCACCGTGCGGTGCTGCTGCTCCTCGCACCACGTCCGCAGCACCTCGAAGAAGCGCGCATCCCCGACCCGGCAGCGCAGCGCATGCAGCGTGAGCGCCCCCCGCTTGTAGACCCGGTCGTCGAACATCAGGTCCGGCCCGGGGTCGCCGAGGAGCAGCTCGTCGCCGTCGTCGGTGCGCACCCGCTCGTGGTGCACCTCGGCCCGCTCGCCCACGGTCATCAGGCCGATCCGCTCCGACCACAGCCACTCGGAGTAGCAGGCGAAGCCCTCGTGCAGCCAGATGTCGCGCCAGTGCCCGAGAGTGACCGAGTTGCCCCACCACTGGTGGCTCAGCTCGTGGGCGACGAGCCGGATGCACTCCCAGTCGTCGCGCATGAAGTTGCGCCCGAAGGTCGACAGGCCCTGCGACTCGAGCGGGATCTCGAGGTCGTCGTCGGTGATGACGGCGGTGTACGACGCGAAGGGGTAGTCGCCGAAGGTCTCCGCGAAGAAGCCGAGCATCTGCGGCTGCATCCCGAAGGCCGCCTCGAAGCCCTTCTCCGGCCGGTCGACGGGCGCGACGACGCGCACGGGCACGGGTGCACCCGCCTGGTCGACGACCTCGTAGCGACCGATCTGCACGGTCGCGAGATAGGTCGCCATCGGCGCGTCCTGCGCATAGGTCCACGTCGTCGTGCTGCCGCGGGTCGAGCGGTCGACGAGCTCACCGGCGACGGCGACGTGGTAGTCGCGGGAGGTGCTCAGCACGAGGCGGTAGGTCGCCTTGTCGTCCGGCCGGTCGTTGCAGGGGAACCACGACGGTGCGCCGTGCGGCTGCGCGGCGACGATGACGCCGTCGGTCAGCTCCTCCCAGCCGGCCTCGCCGAGGCGTCGGCTGCGCACCTGCGTGGGGGTGCCCGCGTAGCGCACCCGCACCTCGAAGTCCTCCCCCTCGGGGACGGTGCGCGCGAGGGTCACGGCGAGCCGGTCCCTGCGGTGAGAGTAGCGGGCGGGCTCGCCGTCGACGTGGACGCGAGTGACCTTGAGCGCGTGCAGGTCCAGCTCGACCCGGCTCGCCGGCTGCAGCGCGCGGCAGCGCAGCGTGGCCTCGCCGGAGAGCCGGTTGCCCGCGACCTTGTAGTCCAGCTCGAGGTCGTAGTGCGCGACGGCGAAGCTCGCGTCGCCGTGCCCGGGCACGTAGTCATCGGTGCCGTCCTGGCGCCTCACTCTGTCTCCTCCCACGGACCGATCGGGTTGCCGATCCAGCGTGTGCGCGACGGTACGCCCTCGCCGCGCATGACGAGGGACGCGGGTCCGACGGTCGCGTCCCGGCCGACGCTGGACGAAGGGAGGATGACGCTGTTGGGCCCGAGGGTCGCCCCGGCCTCGAGGACGACCTTGTCCATCTGCAGGACCCGGTCGTGGAAGAGGTGGGTCTGCACGACGCAGCCGTGGTTGACCGTCGAGCCGTCGCCGAGCTCGACGAGGTCGCTCTCGGGCAGCCAGTAGGTGTCGCACCAGACACCCTCGCCGACCTTGCTGCCCATGAGCCGCAGCCAGGCGTTGAGCGCCGGCGTGCCGGCGGTGATGCGGGCGAACCACGGGGCGGCGAGCATCTCGGTGAAGGTGTCGGCGAGCTCGTTGCGCCAGACGAAGGAGGTCCACAGCTCGTGGTCCCCGGCGCGGTGGCGCCCGACGATCAGCCACTTGGCGATGACGGTGACGCCGGCGGCGAGGTGCCCGGCGACGAGCAGGACGGGGCCGGCGAGCAGCACGGCGGCCCACACCGACCGGTCGAGGAGCGCGAGCAGGGTCACGCCGACACCGACGGGCAGCGCGACGCTGCAGACGAGGGGCACGACGCGGCAGAGCTCGACGACCGACCGCAGGGCCTTGAGCCGGGTCGGCGGGTCGTAGGTGCGGCTCGCGTCCTGCTCGTCGGCGGTGCGCCGCAGCTTGCGCGGGGGCGAGCCGATGTAGGAGGCGCCGGCCTTGGCCTTGGCCCGCTGCGGCGCCGCGGAGAGCACGGCGACGAGCGAGCGCTTGGGCACCCGGCGGCCGGGCGCGAGCATGCCGGAGTTGCCGACGAAGGCGCGCTTGCCGACCTTGACCCGCTCGACGCGCACCCAGCCACCGCCGAGCTCGTAGGAGCCGATGAGGGTGTCGTCGGCGAGGAAGGCGTGGTTGCCGACCCGCACGAGCTTGGGCACGAGCAGCACCGTCGAGGCCTCGACGCCCTCGCCGACGCGAGCGCCGAGCAGCCGCAGCCAGATCGGGGTGAAGGCGCTGGAGTAGATCGGGAAGAGCCACTCGCGCGCCTCGTCGAGCAGCCGCACGGTGTAGATGATCGCCAGCCCCTGGGCAGAGCGGACCGGGAAGTGCCCCGGCTCGATCCGAGTGGCGAGCAGCCGGGTGAGACCGAGGACGAGCAGGGCGAGCGCGATGAACCCGACGACGGCGGCCAGCGGCAGCCACGGCAGCGCGGCGCGCACCGCCTCGCCGAGCGAGTCGGCCCCCGAGACGGCCGGCCAGAGCACGAGGCCACCGACGAGGGTCGCCACTCCGGGCAGGCTCGCGACGAGCGGGGCGATGAGCCCCATGCCGACGAGCCAGCGGCGCGGGGCCGGCGCGTCCTCCCGCGACCACGGGCCCCTGGCCGATGCCTGGCGCTCGGCCGGCGAGCCGGACCAGAACTCCCCCGCCGTCACGCTCCCGAGGACGTGCGAGCCGGGGGCGACCTCGGCCCCCGCGCCGACGACCGTGCCGGGCGAGAGGGTGCTGCGTGCGCCGACGCGCGCGTGGTCACCGATGGTGATCGGGCCGACGTGCACCCGGTCGCCGTCGATCCAGGAGCCGAGCAGGTCGACCTCGGGCTCGATGGCCGCACCCGCGCCGACGTCGAGCCAGCCGGTGACCGGCGGGAGGGCGTGCGAGGTCGGACGGCCCTCGCCGATCCGCGCCCCCGAGCAGCCGCGCGTACCAGCGGAACCAGACGCGCCGGACAGCGCCGCCGCCGC